>NZ_QHCU01000006.1:0-222500 GCF_003545925.1 Leptospira yasudae
GGCTCACTCGAACCTCGTGCCAACCGCCTCGCGCAAAAGCGCTTGCGGCCGCAACGTCGAGGAGACTCTTTCGTTAGTCGACATGCTTAAAATGAAACTCTTAAAGGAAAAATTCAATTCTAAAGAATTTAAAGATGCGCATGCGTCATATTTTGACCATCGCGATTTATTACTTCGATTGATTGAGAATGTCTATGAGTATATACCTGATGATGAAAAGAAAATCGCGGGCGAGTTGAATGAAAATGTAACGAATTTTATTTGGACAGTTCGATTATTGAATCTTTTTAAGATTCAAGGAAAAATATTAAAAAAACCAGGTAAAGAAGGTCCCGATATTATTATCCAGGATGGTAACAAAGATATCTTGATTGAGTGTGTAGTTCCGCAAAATTGGGAAGCAAAAAATGAATCCACGAACTATTATAATTCTTATCATGAAGAAAATAAAATATTAAAATATACGAGTTCAATTCACGATAAAAGTAAGCAATATACGAAATGGATCGAAAACAGAAAAGTTAATAACGAAAGTCCATTTATTATCGCGATTTCTGGGGAACTTCAAACAATGTCTGATGTACACACGGGATATCCGGATATATTTAAAGCAGTTTATCCATTAGGAAAATCATTTTATTCAGTTTCCTTAAATGATCCAGTTGATTATACAATTTCCCATGATGTCCGAGCATTTGTTACTAATAAAAATATTGCGGAAATATCTACTAACACGTTTCTTGACGACAAAATGGAGCAAATATCTGGAATAATATTCAATCCATATGGGTATTTACAAAATTCGATTACAGATTTAAACAGTTATCTCGTTATTGAAAATTATAAAAGAAAAAATAATTTTCCTTCTGATATAATAAAAGGTTCAAAATACTATTCTGTAACCGAAGACTACGCGATAGAGATTAAGCACGTCGACTAACTTCGTCTCCTCGCTCCGTTCGGGATTGCTAATGCAACCCTCACTCCGGCTCCGCACATTGCTTTGCCACTTCGGTTCGCGGGACGCGACTAAGGTCGCTCGAACCTCGTGTCAACCGCATCGCGCACAGGCGCTCGCGGCCGCAACGTCGAGGAGACTCTTTCGTTAGACGACAGTTTTTAAATATCCTTTTGAAGTGGGAGTATTTAGATTCAATTCGGATAATTTGGGATTATTCGCAGCAAAAGAAATATCCCTTTTCGATTGACAAATTTTAATGTAATTACATAGTAATTACCATGAAGGCTTCAGTTGTAAAAATAGGCAATTCAAAAGGTATTCGAATCCCCAAGGCTGTTTTGGAAGAATGCCATATTGAAGAAGAAGTAGATTTACTAATCGATAATAATAAACTAATAATTGTTCCTCTAAAATCGAAACCAAGAGAAGGGTGGGAAAAACAATTTAAGGCAATGTCATCTAATAAAGATGATAAATTACTTATTCCAGACTCAATAGATTTATCAGACAAGGATTGGGAATGGTGATTTCCCAATACGAAGTTTATTTGATAAATTTGGATCCAACGGTCGGGCATGAGATAAAGAAATCAAGACCTTGCGTAATAATCTCACCTAACGAAATGAATAAAACTATTGGGACAATCATTATTGCACCAATGACTACTAAATCACGATCTTATCCAACAAGAGTCGAATTGACATTTCAAGGAAAGAAAGGCTGGATTGTGTTAGATCAAATCCGAACCGTCGATAAAACACGTTTGGCAAAAAAGTTAGGAAAAATAGATCCAAAAACAGTTAATAAAATGAAGCTGATTATAAAGGAAATGTTGGTTGATTAAGCCATCAATTGATCTAATAAAAACCGTCGTCTAACTTCGTCTCCTCACTCCGTTCGAGATCGCTAATGCGCCCCTCACTTCGGGCTAAAGCCACATTGCTTTGCCACTTCGGTTCGCGGGAAGCGACTAAGGTCGCTCGAACCTCGTGCCAACCGCTGCGCGCACATGCGCTTGCGGCCGCAACGTCGAGGAGACTCTTTCGTTAGACGACATGCGTGCGAAATGAGGCTTGAAATAGAAAATTACACTTATATATTTGCTTTCGTAATCAATTAGGATTCAAAATTTTAATTGACGTAATTTAAAATGTATTACATATGTGATACATGAGGCATTTATGATTAGTCTCCGCTTACCTCCAGAATTAGAAAAAAAGTTATCGGAAGTGGCTAAAATTGAGAATAAAAGTAAATCAGAAGTTATTAAAGAGTCTTTAGTTTACTATATTGATAATTTTGCCCAAAAGCCTTCCGCCTATGAATTAGGTAAAAAATACTTTGGCCAATATAAAAGTGGCATTTCAGATAAATCGGTAAATCACCAAAAGTATATTAAAGAAGCGATACTGAAAAAACAAAAAGGTAAATGATAAAAGCAATTATTGATACTGGACCCATTGTAGCATTCTTCGATGAATCGGATATTTATTGTAATGATATTAGATCTTTTCTTAAAGATTTCAAAGGAAGATTATTCACAACTTTAGCTGTTGTAACGGAGGTTTCATATCTCCTGTCTGACAATAAGAAAACTCAGAATTCTTTTATTGAATGGATCAAAGACGGAGCGATTACAATTTTAAATCAAGATAATGATCATTTTCCATTAATTCATCATTATATGGAAAAATATTCAGATCGCCCGATGGATTTTGCAGATGCCTCTTTAGTAAGTCTTTCTGAAATTTATGGAATAAAAGATATTTTAACTTTAGATAGTGATTTCCTTTTTTACAAAACGAAAAAAGGAAAAGCTTTAAATATCATTAATTCTGAGATAATCAAATCTTAAATTGTAGCACGCACGATCGTCTAACTTCGTCTCCTCACTCCGTTCAGGATCGCTAATGCGACTCTCACTCCGGGCTAAAGCCACATTGCTTTGTCACTTCGGTTCGCGAGACGCTCGCTAAGGAACCGCGTCGCGCACAAGCGCTTGCGGACGCAACGTCGAGGAGACTCTTTCGTTATACGCAAGTCAGCAAAAATCTCTGACTTTCCTTATTTATCAGTTTCAAAGGCATTTTTACGATCAAATTATCGAAAAAATCATTGACTTTGGCTATTCATATATATACTCAAATATATATGAATAAGGCTAAGATTTTTAAAAATGGAGACAGCCAGGCAATTCGCTTACCTAAAGACTATCGTTTTAAAGGTAAAGAAGTCTATATACGGAAAGACGGCGATAATGTTATTCTGACTCCAATAGATGATGTTGTTGATCGACTTTGGAATACAGTTAATAGTTTCTCTGAAGATCTGATTATTGATCGAAACCAACCAAGTGGCTACGATAAACGCAACAGAATATGACTCATTACTTGTTAGATACTAATATCTGTATTTATATAATAAATCAAAAGCCAGACTCTGTTTATAAAAAATTTAAAAAGATCAAGTTGGAAAACATTTTTATTTCATCAATTACAGAATTTGAATTGAAGTATGGTGTTCAGAAAAGTCTTCATTTTGAAAAGAATCTAAAAGTCTTAGAAGAGTTTTTAAGTTATTTGAATATTCTTCCATTTGGTAGTAAAGATTCAAATAAGGCTGCAAAAATTCGAGTAGACTTAGAAAGAGTAGGAAAGCCGATTGGTCCTTTCGATCTCCTAATCGCTTCTCAAGCATTATCGAATAAACTTACTCTTGTAACGAATAATGAAAAAGAGTTTAATCGGATTAAAGAACTTAAAATTGAAAACTGGCTTTAAAAGATGCTAACCAGCGTCTAACTTCATCTCCTCGCTCCGTTCGGGATTGCTCATGCAACCCTCACTCCGGGCTAAAGCCACATTGCTTTGTCACTTCGGTTCGCGGGACGCTCGCTAAGGCTCGCTCGAACCTCGTGTCAACCGCATCGCGCACAAGCGCTCGCGGCCGCAACGTCGAGGAGACTCTTTCGTTATGCGAAATGGCTGAAAACTACTTTGAAATAAAGATTGACAAATATATCAAATTTGATATATTTGAATTGTGAAGTTTAAAATCCAGTTATTAGAACCTGCGGAAGAGTTTCTTCTAAAGCTGGAAAACAAACTTAAAGCAAAAGCATTTAGGACTATTGAATTATTAGGAGAGTTTGGACCTGAATTAAGAGAGCCATTTTCTAAGAAAATTCAAGGTTTCGAAGGGTTTTCGAACTAAGAATTAAACAAAGTTCGAATATTTGCCGATTTTTTTACTTTTTCGAAAAAGATCGCGTTGTTATTTTAACTTCAGGATATATAAAGAAAGAACAGAAGACGAGTAAAGACCAATTAATTAAGGCCTTTAATTTGATAAAGGACTATAAGGGATATTAAGTATGAAACTTAAAACGAAAAACTTTGATTTACTTTTGAATAAAGAACTGAAGAATAAAGATTTTAAGAAAGAATATGAAGTCCTTTCTAATGAGTTTACTTTAGCTAAAGAAATCATTAAATGGAGAAAAAAAAGAAATTTAACCCAAAAAGACTTAGCTGAGAGAATAGGAACTTCTCAGCCAGCTATTGCACGTATTGAGTCAGGAAATTATAAAAACTTATCATTATCGTTAATTAATAGACTTGCAAAAGCATTAGATGCGGAACCGGTAATACATTTAAAAAGCAAAAACGCTTGAGCTATAAATCAGTCACTTCGCATAACTTCGTCTCCTCACTCCGGCTTCGCACATTGCTTTGTCACTTCGGTTCGCGAGCCGGCCTTAGGCGCCTCAAACCTCGGGTCAATCCCTCCCGCACAGACCTTATTCGTGAACACAAACGTCGAGAAGTCTCTTTCGGTATATGAAAAGATGTATCAATTTTGATATTGATCACGAAATCAATTTCTCTTTAAATTAGCTAAGATTGCGAGCTAATTATCGAAAAAGGTCGCAATGACTTTGTTATCAATTCATCCTTTAAGCTGAATTTAAAAAAGGGGCTTGTAGAATAATTCATAAAGGATTTCTATGACTATAAAGCTCTTTACTCGTTCTGTTTTAATCGCATTGCACGTATCGATCTAAATTAATATCTTACGGATAATACATTTCCGTATAGAACGAGGATAAAATTCATGTCATCTAAATTGTTTGTAGGTGGACTTAGTTGGTCAACTACTGATCAAACTTTACGCCAGGTATTTGAAGCCCACGGTGCTATTCAAGAAGCCAATATAATAGTCGATCGAGAGACTGGAAGATCTAGAGGATTCGCTTTTGTAACCTTTATTGATTCGAATTCTGCGAAAGCGGCGGTTTCGGAGCTTAATGGTAAAGATCTAGATGGTCGAAATATCGTAGTTTCGGTTGCCGAGGATAAATCAAAATTCGATCGTAACAGAAGCGGCAATAAAAAAAATCGTCGCGATCAGTGGTGAACTGGTTAATATTTTTCTAATCCTTTTAGACGACGAAAATTTAGACTTCTCCGTCAGATTCGAGACACAAGAATTAGTAGAACAAGTCTTCATTCGTGTATTAGATGCTGTTATAAGTTCAGCATCTAATACTTCCTGACTCTTTCCTTTAAACCATATAGAATCTAAAGTGAGAGTCTAATTTTGTTCAATAGGAAATTATATGGTTAAACGAAGCAACTTGTCCTTTGTAAAGCGACAACGGGAAATAAAGAAAAAAGAAATCAGACAGGAAAAGATCGAAAAGCGAAAGATACGAAATGAAGAGAAAAAAAACAGCAATTCAGAGCAAGAGTTAACGCCTGAAAAAGAAGAATAGCTTCGAGATTTGTTTATTACAATTCGAATCAAGACAAGAATTGTCTAGAATTCTTTAAACTCAACTTCCATTCCTCCTAATCTTTTGTAATATAAATTTTCTAGTAATATCACACTAAGCCTAACTTCGTCGCCTCGCTCCGTTCGTTCTCGTGTTGTAAATTTAGCAACATAGCCCAATCTGGCTCTAAAAAATCGATCTTTAAAACCCATGAAAAGTGATGCTCTGATCTCTTGGCTGCTTGATGGTGATGTCTCCATCCAATTTCAGTGCTATAGAGATTTGTTGAATTTAGAAAAAGAGTCTCTGAGAAAAAGAATCGAGTCGGAAGGATGGGGCGCAAAGTTTCTTTTTTATCGAAAAGCGAACGGGTATTGGGGGAAAGGATTCTATCAGCCTAAATGGACCTCGACTCATTATACGCTGCTTGAATTAAAAAATCTGTGTCTTCATCCCAAAAATGAGGCGATCCGCGAAACATTATCAACCATCTTCGAAAACGAAAAAGCTCGAGATGGCGGTATTTATCCGATAGGTACAAACAAGACTAGCGACGTTTGTTTAAACGGTATGGTTCTGAACTACTCGTCTTACTTTAAAGTAAAAAAAGAAAATCTGCATTCTATAGTCGATTTCCTTTTATCGGAAAAAATGAAGGATGGAGGTTTTAATTGTCGATCGAACAGAAAGGGCGCTGTGCACAGCTCTTTACATTCGACTCTTTCCGTCCTCGAAGGGATTCATGAATATTTGAACAATGGTTATCATTATAGGGAAGCCGAATTAAAGGAAGCGGCGAAAGAATCTCGGGAATTTATATTAATGCATAAACTTTTCCGTTCCGACAAAACCAACGAGATAATCCATCCCTCATTCCTTAAATTAACTTATCCTTACCGCTGGTATTACAATATCCTTCGAGCATTGGATTACTTTCGAAGTGCAGGTGAAAAATACGACCGTCGAATGGACGATGCAATAGAAATCCTTTTATCGAAAAGAAGAAAAGACAACAAATGGAAACTTGAATCGAAACACCCAGGCGTAACGTATTTCGACATGGAAAAAGCAGGCGAACCTAGTAGATGGAATACGCTCCGGATTCTAAGAGTTCTTAAACATTTCAGGATTGAAGGTTAGAATCGTAAACCCTGATATCGGACGGCATCCCTGGATTTCCTCTCTTCGCTATTCTCAGGATTACTCCTGCGATTCTCACTTCGATTTCGCAGATACATTCGTTCGTTTCTCATCTAAGTTGAATGTTCTTTATATCCGTCTCTGACGGATAACGAACCGGTTTCGTCGATAGAAAGGAAACCTCTTTTTATAATTCTTCATCCAGAACCTTGCTTTCGATTTCAAGCACGGATTCCCTTTTTTCAAATGCTCAATTCAATTAAACTCACGGATCAAACATGAAACTTTCACTAAAAGACATTGACGATATTTTTTCCGCACTTGCGGAACTCGATTCGGACAAACAAGACTATCAGATTTCCATGAAAGAATTTGCAGTCTGTGCTTCGAAAGAACGGTTGATGAAAACTCTCATAGGGAAGAACGCAGAAAGCTGGCAATCCTTCAAAACGGACCTCGTTTCGTATCTTTCCAAATTGGGTTTCGAATGGAAGCCTTCTCAAGGACAAGGCGGTCCGATGAAGCTCACGAAGATATTTCTTCCTCGCGGAATCGGAACGCTTCTCGCAAAAAAAATCTTCGACTCGGTTCAAGAAGGCGAATTGGGCGAGGCATTATCTTTCATTCTTCCCAATATGACTTCCTATCTAAAAAACGAATCTTCGATTCTCCATCTTTCCGCGGTAAGAGACGGGTTTAAGGAATACGTTTTCAACAACAGCACGTATAAATTCAAAAGAGGGAAGGGGAACTATTTCTATAAAACGAAAAACGAATTCGTTTATTACGGTTCGGAAAATAAACAGGACGAAATCGGATTGGGAGAATTGATTCTTCCGAAACTTGCCAAATGTCTTTCTTTGGAAGTCCGGCATTCTCAATTGGATCGGGGCGGCGGTAAGTTGCAGAATTACGATTTTGTCGGTTACAAGATCGAATCCGATCTCAACTTCGATACTCTTTCGGTCTATACCTTCGAATTAAAAGCCTCCAACTCGATCGACTCGATTACAAAGGCGATCAGTCAAGCGATCAATTACAAATCCTTCTCGAATTATTCTTACATCGTGATCCCGATGTTCGACTACGAACTCTTTCACGATAAGGATCGTTTTGAAACCTTCAAGCAGCTCTGCAACACGAACGAGATCGGAATCATCTCGATCGAATTCGACGAGAACAACGTCGTTAAGGAAGTCTACGAAGTGACTTCTCCTCCGAGGAGGGATCTCTATGAAAAAACGATCGCGTTCGAAATTCTCGAGAACGAACAACTGGAAACTTGCCCTCTTTGCAAAAGGATCGTTTCCAGAACGGGGAGAAGTAATTGCTCCTGGCTGATCGCGATCGATAACGACAATCGCTGTATGAAGGATCTGATGGACAAAGCGGTTTCGAAATTCATAATTTCCTAACGTTCTTCCTTTTTTTCATTTTGAAGTTTCATAAGTCGCTCGTTTTTATAAGTTCGAAGTTTACGAAAACCTCGCGTCATTCTTAATCCTTGCTTTCTGAGATGGGATTTTAATCTTTGGATTTGATTTCATAGAAGGAAGGAAATATCAGAATTAGAATGAACGCCGCTAAATCTAGAAATCCGCTTTTGATTTGTATGCTCCTCGGACTCGGTTCCGTTTTGGGACTTTCGGGCATCGATTTGGTTCTTCCCAGTATTCCCTCCTTGCCGGACATTTTAGGCGGAGATCAGACGCGCGCTCAGTTCGTAATCGCTTCTTTTATCGCTGGAACTGCGATCGGTATGATCGTCTTCGGAAGCGTCTCTTCCGGCATCAGCACCTCCAACCTCCTTTTTATTTCTCTCACGTTATACGCTCTTTCCTCTCTATCCTGTTCTTTCTCTCCAAGTCTCGATATTTTGATCGTTCTTCGCTTTTTGCAGGGAATGGCTTCTTCCGCGCCTGCGGTTTTAGCGCCCGGTATCGTAAAAAATCTTTTCGACGAAAAGGGGGCCACAAAAGCGCTCGGCATTCTCGGAAGTGTGGAGTCTTTGGTTCCCGCGTTCGCTCCGATCCTGGGCGTTTGGCTTTTGAGTTTTGGTACTTGGAAGTATTCTTTTTTCGTTACCGCAGCTCTTTCCGCCGCTTTGGCGTTCGTCTTTTTAATTTCTCGAATCGACGGTTCTTCGATCGTTTCGAATAACGGAAAGCAGGGTTCTTATCTGAACCTGCTTCGTTCCGGAACGTTTCAGAGATATTCTTTGAGTCAAGCCTTGAATTTGGGCGGGCTTCTCGTGTTCGTATTCGGGGCACCGGTCGTAATCGTCAAAACGATGAACTCCGATATTTCCAAGTTCGCGATGATGCAGACCATCGGGGTCGCTTTCTTCATTTTCGGCGCTGTTTCCTCCTCTTCCCTTACTAAGAAAATCAAATCGGAGAATCTTCTCCTATTCGGAACGGTTCTATCTTGGGTCGCTTCCATTCTGCTGATTCTATATTCAATTTTTGGAAATAACGATCCGAACTGGATTCTCGCAATTTTCCCGTTGATGAATTTGGGTTTGGGTCTTCGAGGGCCGACCGGGTTTTTGAAAGGAGTGATCGCAGCGAATGGCGACGACAATAGGGGATCTTCCTTGATCCTTCTTTCCATCATCACCGTGACCGCAGGGGGAACGGCGTTGATCGCTCCTTTTTTACATTTCGGTTTAATTTCCTTGAGTCTATTCGTCGCGGGCTTGCATTCTCTGGCGTGCGTGATTTTGCTTTTCCTGCCGAAGCTCTCTATCGATTGAGAAAATACGATTGTTTTGACGTGCATCCTCCAAAACTAGTCTATTTATGATCCAAGAACTTCAGCTTCGCGTTCTTCCGGAAGTCGCGGGAGAAGACGAAGCCCTCACGGCCTTCGTTTCTAAAACGCTGAAGATAAACGCGCAAGAGATCCGTCATATCGAGGTCGTTCAACGTTCGATCGACGCGAGACAAAGAACCGTGTACTTCAATCTGAAGGTTCTCGTTTTTATCCGGGAAGATTTCGTGGAATCTCCGATCCCTTTTCCCGAATTTCCGAACGTATCGAACGCGCAGGAAGTGATCGTGATCGGAGCGGGACCCGCGGGTCTTTTTGCAGCGTTGCAACTCATTCTTTCCGGGTTCAAACCCGTTCTTTTAGAAAGAGGTAAGGATGTTTCCAAACGTCCTTTTGATTTAAAAGAAGTCAATATTCATCATAACGTAAACGAGGATTCGAATTATTGTTTCGGAGAAGGCGGAGCCGGAACGTATTCGGACGGCAAACTTTATACGAGATCCAAAAAAAGAGGGAACGTTCGTCAGATTCTCGAGCTTCTCGTCGGCTTCGGTGCGAGCAAGGACATTCTCGTCGAAGCTCATCCTCATATCGGAACGAACAAACTTCCCAAGATCGTCCGTAAAATCCGCGAGAAGATCGTGGAAATGGGCGGAGAAGTCCATTTCGAAAAACGGGTCACCGACTTCTTATTAAACGGAAATTCCGTTCAAGGCGTCGTTACCAAGGACGGAGATACGTTCCATGCAAAAAACGTAATACTTGCCACGGGCCATTCCGCCCGGGACATCTTCGAACTTCTGCATCAAAAAGGAATCGAACTCGAACTGAAACCGATCGCGGTCGGAGTCCGAGTCGAACACCGCCAATCTCTTATCGATTCGATTCAATACAGCTGCGACGTTCGTAGTCCGTATCTTCCGCCTTCGCCCTACAGCATCGTAAAACAAATCAACGGAAGAGGAGTTTACTCTTTTTGCATGTGTCCCGGCGGCGTCATCGCTGCTTGCGCCACGAAACCGGAAGAAATCGTCACGAACGGTTGGTCATCTTCCAAACGAGCGAGACCGACCGCAAACTCGGGAATCGTCGTCGAACTGAAGCCGGAAGACTTTAAACCGTTCGCAAAACACGGTCCGTTAGCCGCGATGGAATTTCAAAAATCGATCGAGCACAAGGCTTGGATCGCGGGCGGCCGCACGCAAAAAGCGCCCGCACAAAAACTCGCCGACTTTGTGGACGGAAAAATTTCCGCCGACCTTCCGAGGACTTCTTACACTCCGGGAATCACTTCCGCGGCGTTGCAGGAAGTTCTTCCCGACTTCGTTTATCAATCGCTTCGGAAAGGATTTCAAGAATTCGATCGTTCGATGAAAGGTTATCTTACGAACGACGCGGTGGTGCACGCTCCGGAAACGAGAACTTCTTCTCCCGTTTGTATTCCGAGAGATCCGATTTCCTTACAGCATATCCGCATTCAGGGTTTGTATCCTTGCGGAGAAGGTGCGGGATACGCGGGCGGAATCGTTTCCGCCGCGATGGATGGAATTCGCTCCGCACTCGCTTGCGCGAATTCCAACGCGTGATTCACTTTTGTTCGTGAGCGTCCGTTTTTGGCGTTGAAAGCGTTCTTTTTTGCCAATTGATCCGCTAGAACCGTTTTGAATTCGATCTAAGAATCAAAAAGAATCCGCAGAGAATTTTCTTTCCTTCGGAGAGAATCGATTCAACTTGGATTCATCGATTTTTCGGGAGATTTTCTTAGATGAAATTCAACGCAGCCATTCTTCCTTTTTTATTCGCTTCGATCGCCGCGATCGGAAACGCGTTTTACGCGTACGGTCAAAAGAAATCCACGATTACGGTCGGTCCGTTTTTATTTCTCGTTCCCACCTTATTGATCTGCATCGCGCTATTGATCGTTTCCCTTTTCTTTTACAAGCCGGAAGGTTTGAAGGAATATCTGATCGAAAACAGAAATTATTTTTGGATCAGCGGAGTCGGGTTGTATTTTACGTTTTTAGGATTTTATCTTTTATACAGCAGATACGGCGCTTCGTATTACATCCTTTATGCGGTGCTTTCGATCCTGACGACTTCCATCTTCGTGGGCGTCTTTCTTTTTTCGGAAAAAGTGAATTTATATCATTATCTTTCGATTCTTTCCGCGTTTGTCGCGATTCTGCTTTTTAATTTCGGTCAGAACGCGGCAAAGTAAGAATATTAGAGATTCATAAACTGCTTATTCAAAGTTTCGAGGTCTCGGATCAGTTCGGCGGGTTTGGGCTGGATCGTCTTTGCCAGTTTCATTCCGTCGTCGATCAAGTCGAGAATCAGTTTTTTCTCCGCAATCGCGCGCGCGGAAGGCATGGACTTTCTTTCGTTTCGATAAATGGAAGCCTTTTCGTCGATGATCGATACGATCTTATTCAGCGCGTGAATTTTTGCCTGTTCTTCTCCCATAATTCCCTCCGTCCTGTAGAGAGTTTAATCGGATTCCGAATCTAGGAAAGCTTATTTTCGGTTTCGTTTCCGCAAAACATCTGTTAGAGTTTCTTTCTCCAGCCATAAAAGTAGGGCGCAGACGACCGCGCTTGCAAGCGCGAGAAAAAATAAAAACCCCCCGTCGTTTTCCTGTTCGATTCCGATCACGAACAAATGGGAAAGAATCGCACCCGACATCAAACCGAGTCCAAGCAAGGCACCGGTCCAACGCAAACGCGGATCGGGCAGAAAGAGTAGGATCGATGCGGCGAGTTCCAAGATTCCCGTTCCGATTCTTCCCCAAGGTTCCGCGCCCAATTTGGAAAAGATCGCGACCGACTCGGAAGCGGCCGTGAACTTATAAAAAAGGGTTTGTAAAAAGATGAATGCGACGATCGTTCGCAGAAGATAGAGAAGGATTTTTTTGCGGGAAGGGTCCGATGGTTGCAAGAACAAGGCTCCTAAGTTACTTGCAAACTTCTTCGATGCCGCGAAGCAAGGGTTACATCTTTGGAAAGTTTTTGCCGGCGTTGAAAAATAAAAAAGCCCGATGGGAACCGATCGTTCCGCAACGGGCATCCTTTCGAAACACTCGCTCTTTTTTTAAAAGGACGAGAGAAAGCCTATCGATACATCTCTTCGATTTCCTTTTTGTACTTATCCGCCACCACGTTTCGTTTGATTTTCATCGTTTGCGTGAGCTCGTCGCCCGGTTCGAACTTCTTGTCCAAAATCCGGAAGCTGGATACCTTTTCGAAATTTTTGAATCCGTTTTCGTTGGAAACGAGGTTCTTGATCTCGTTTTTGAAGAGAGAGATCACGTCCGCGTCTCCGTTTAGATTCTTCACTTCGCTTAACATTTTAGAACGCAGATCCTTCAGATATTTCTCCAAAGCCTCTTCGTTCGGAACGATCAACGCTCCGAGAGTTTTCTGATCGTGTCCGACCACCATCGCTTGTAGGATGAATTGACTGCGAACGAGCGCGAACTCGATCGGCTCCGGTTCCAAATTCTCCCCGCCTAAAAGTACGATCGTATCCTTGGCTCTTCCGGAATATTTCAATTCTCCCGAAGTCGTCCAGGCCAAAAGATCCCCCGAGTTCAACCATCCGTCCGAACTCAAAATCTCCTTCGTTTTTTCCGGTTCCTTGTAATATCCTTTCATTACGTGATCGCCCTTATGCCACGCGACTCCTTTGACGCCCGGCTTTGTGATCTCGTTTCCTTTTTCGTCCATCAACTTGATCTGAACTCCGGGAATACAACGTCCCAGCGTTCCCACGGTGATCTCGCCGAAAATTCGTCTCGTGGAGATTCCGGACAACTCGGTCATACCGTATCCTTCCAAGATGGGGATTCCGATCGCGTTGAAGAACGTATCGATGTACTGAGGCAAAGCTCCGGCTCCGGAAAGCGCGAAGCGTAATTCTCCTCCCAACCCATTTTTGATTTTTTTGAATGCGAGCTGCGCGATTTGATTCGGAAGCCAGAGTAGAAGCACGATCCACAATGAAATGAATTTCTGCCATAAAGATGCGAAGGTGGATTGTTCCACGAGAGAATATTCCAAACCTTGCAGTCTCGATACGTGTTTGTAGTAGGTGACGGCGATCTCCTTGAACGCTCCGAATAACGCCTGTTGTACGGGAGAGGCGCTTCTTACCTTATCGTGGATTTTGTTGTAAAGACTTTCCCATACCCTCGGGACGGAAAGAAGCAATGTCGGTTTAATATCCGCGAGATCCTGACTCAGCGTGGTGATCGAAGTGAACGCTTCCGCTCCGCCTGCACGAATACAAACGGTTTCCACCAGACGTTCGGCGATATGCCAAGGAGGAAGATAGGCCATGCTTCTGTCCGTCGGATAGATTTGGAGATCGTCCCCTTGAAGCGCACCGTCCACGTTGAACACGATGTTCTTATGAGTCAGCATCACTCCTTTCGGCTTTCCCGTGGTTCCGGAAGTATAGACGATGGTAGCTAAGTCGTCCTCTCGGACTGCGGAACCGCGTTTGTGGAACTCGTCCTTTCCTTTCGATTGGATCCAAGTCTTTCCCTTTTGAATCAAGTCGTTTAACAAAATGACTTCGAACGGTTCCGCGTTGTCGATCGTTCCCTTTTGATCGAATAGAATCACCTTTTTCAGATGAGGGAAGTCCGCTTTTTGACTCAGGATTTTTTTCAATGCGGTTTCGTTTTCCAAAAACGCGATCGAACATTCCGCGTGATTGAGAATGTAACGTAAGTCTTCCGCGGTGGAATCGGTTCCGCGGGGAACGTCCACACAACCGATGTTGGTGATTCCCATGCTGCACCAAATCCAACGCGCGCCGGAATCCGCGATCAATCCGATCGGAGTTCCGTGTTCGAGTCCTAAAGAGATCAGACCGCAGCCGATTTGTTGAACGGTTTCATATAGATTCTTAAAGCTGTTCGGTTGATAATTCTTTCCATCCGGTTTGTAATATTGAGCGGTAGAATCTGCGAACGTTTCCGCAGACGCTTTCATAACATGGTATAGTGTTCTGGATGGAATTTTAGGGATCGTACTGGTTTTCATAGCAGGGAAGGATTCTACAAAAACCGTTTTTCGAGTCGAGAAAATTTTTTATTATCAATAAAATCCTAAATTATAACGATGCGATTTCGTTCGATTCTATGCAAAGAATGAAAAAATAGGAGCAAAAGATCAGTGTTGAATGCGGTTTCTTCCCAAACTTTTGGCTTGATAGAGGTTCTGATCGGAAATCGAAACCAAATCCTGTACGGTTGCGATTTCCGATTCGGTAGTGCAGGCGATTCCGATCGAAACCGTTATCTTGGCAAACGCGCTTTTGATATGAACGATCTCCAAGGCTTCGACCTTTTCCAAAATATTTAATGCGACGACGACCGCCCCTTCGATCGGAGTATCGGGAAGAATGACGGCGAATTCTTCCCCTCCGTATCGAGTGACCATATCGTGCGATCTTCTGAGGCTCGCGCGGATTTCCCTTGTAACACGGACGAGCGCGCGGTCCCCTTCGACGTGGCCGTACGTATCGTTGAACTGTTTAAAAAAGTCCACGTCGATCATCAAAAGCGAAAGCGGAGAATGATGTCTGGATGCCCGGCTCCAAGCCATGCGGATTTGTTCGTCGAAGTATCTTCGGTTGAAGACTCTCGTCAACGGATCCATGTAGGAAAGCTCTTCGAGTTTTCCGGCATATTCCTCGATTTCTTCCTTTTCTTTCCGAATTGTTCTCATTCGTTCCGAAAGCGCGAGGGATAAAAACAATACGCTCAGAATGATTCCGGTTTGTAAAAACGGAATCGCCGGCGCGTCTTTGAGAAAGAATCCGAATCGGCTCAGCGCGAAGATGATTCCTCCGGAAAGCGTAAAGAACCAAGCCGTTAAAAAGATGATCGCCTTCCGATCTCCCCTTAAAGCTCGGATAAACGAAATCAGAAAGATCACAGTCATCTGCAACAATGGAAACAAAGACGTGAACGGAATCAAATACCGTCCGGGAACGATGGGAATGAGAAATCCGAGCGCAACTCCGACCCAAAGAGAACCTTTTAGGAATAGGTTGAGCAGGGCGGAGTTCTTTTTCGTTTCCAAATACGAGGAAAGAAACAAGGCCATAAAAATCATCATCATCGCAACCGCTTCCAAATGGAATTGATTGATGAAGACCGGCTGATTCTGAAAGAACCATTCGAACGCGTAACCCGGCAGAATGATCTGATGAATCAAAACCGAAAGAATTAGAAAAGAATAATATAATAAATATCGTTCCCGGATTCCCACGTAAAGAAAGAAGTTGAAAAAAGCCATCACGGCCAGCGCTCCGAAAAAAGCCGAGTCTTTTGCGAGTTCGACTTTTGTGTCTCGGATTCTGGCTTTGTTTTCGTAAAGGGTCATCGAAAGACTCAAGGCGCCTTCCGTAAAAACGCGGACGAGAATTCTCGTCTTGCCTTTGGTTCCCAGAGGAAGCGGAAATAAAAAAAGTCTGTTTTCGATCGGTCTGGACAAAAACGGAAGCGTGTCTCCCGTCTTAAACTCCGACTTGGCTCCGTTCGACGCGCGGTAATAAAGATCCACCTGATCCAAATGAGGATAATGAAAGGCTAACGTGAATTCCCGGTCGATCGTTTCCGGGGTTTCCACGTCGAACACCAGCCAATAGGGAACCGGATCGTATCCGAAGCCGAAGGTGGTGTTCTTCACTTCCTGTACGGGAATGTTTGGAAGGTCGGAAAAAAACTGTTCGGGAAGATAACGGGAATCCGGGTCGCGTACGAAATACACCGATTTCAAAAGCGGAAGTTTTCCGGGGAAATCCGAACGGATGACCGTGACCGGATCGATCGCAAATAACGATTGGGCAGAAAGAAAAACGCCGAAAAAAACAAACCAGATTTTCTTTCGAACGGAATTTCGCAT
This sequence comes from Leptospira yasudae, assembly GCF_003545925.1. Taxonomy (NCBI): domain Bacteria; kingdom Pseudomonadati; phylum Spirochaetota; class Leptospiria; order Leptospirales; family Leptospiraceae; genus Leptospira; species Leptospira yasudae. The sequence goes on from NZ_QHCU01000006.1 coordinate 16,562, forward strand.
CCGGAACAAATTGGGTTGTATTATAGATTTGTCAAAGACTTTCGAAATTTGTTCATTCATCGGGAGAATTTAGATTTCATAGACGATAGAAATGCAAATTCTTCCCCTCGACCGGAATCCGAATTCTCCGTAAAAAACGCAAAAAAGAAATCCTCTTTTTCCGGCTTTTAAACGGCTCCTAAAAAGAATTTATTGCCTGAAAAAACGGATTTGCGGGACTCGTAAAATTCATTATACTGAATGATTAAATTCGTGACTCGCGTATCGGGTGTTTTCCAAATTGGTGAGAATAGACCGAGAAAAAAAGGATACCATTGTGGCTAGCGATCCGACCCAAACAGAAGAATCCAAAGGGAAGTCTTTCCCTGAAAAATTGAGAAGACGTTTCGCGCTTCTCATCGATATAAAAAACCTTTTTTATCTGGGAATCCGAGCCAAACTCGCGCTGTTTACCGGCGCCTTGATCGCTTTGACCGTTATGATTCTTTCCGCGATCGACGTTCATCAGCAAACCGAAATTCTTACGCAAAGTTACGAAAAAGAAGCCGCAATTTCCAGACATTACATCGGAAGCCTTGTTCTCGAACTGGAAAACATCTCCAGCAGTTTGATTCGTGTGGAATCCTTCCGGGAACGGGTCAAACGTCAAAGTCAGGCGTTGCGTAAATACAGAACCAAAGTCGTCACGCAACAGGCGAAGGAAGTCAGTTTTTTCGGATTCAAGACCAAACTCTTCGGAGTTTTGGGTAAAGAGAAAAAGTCTTCGATCAAGGACACGTATTATTCCGTATATCTTTCCAAAACCGATATCGAAGAACTCGAAAAGAGAACCAAATCGCTGTTAAAGGATCCGAACGGTCTTGCGGTTTCGGACGCGGTGTATACCAAACTCAAAAACATGGCGCATCAGATCGCCGTTTTGGAAGCGGATCTGAACGAACAAAAACAAAGATGGGACGAACTGCATTCTCAGGAGAAAACCACCGAGCGTGAAAAACAGGATCTAGAACACGGAATGGACAATCTCAAAAACGGGATCGAAAAAACGAGATCGCATCTGGATCATTCCATCTTAGAGATCGCGCTTCCCAAACAACATAGAAAGATCGAAGAACTCGGTTTGAACATGTCGCAATATCGGATTCAAACCTTCCCCGTGATTTCCAATCAGATCAAGGAGAATCTCACTCCTTCCTTCGATACGAAGATCTTCAAGCCGGACGTTTCGATCAACTCGAACATCTTTCTGCACGATATCGATACGAACTTAAAGGATTCGATCGCGAAAATTCTTTCCTTGGATTTTACGCAGGATACGGATCAGAACTCGTATACGATCGGAGAGATGGAATTGCAGACCTTGTATTCTCCGATTTTTAGAAATCAAAATTCCACCGAAAGAGCGACCCGTCTTCGGGAAGCATTGCCCGACTTCGCGGTGCGTTATCTGCAACAGGACGCGGCTTTCGCGGCGCAGATCCGGGATCTCGTAACTCCTTTGAGAAAAAGAATTCAGGAACTGAAGGAGAAGAAGCCGCCGATTCCTCCGTTTAAGGACAAATCGTTCAACGATCTCTATGCACGTTATGCGAAACTGATTCAGGATCGAAACGCGGCGTTTGAAACGTTCCGCGACGAACATTCGGAAGATAAGAAGGACTTAGTGGAAACCGCTCAAAAACTCAAGGTGCTTAAAACCAAACATCCGGTTCCCACGACGAAATCCTATCCCATCCAAAGCGAAACCGACGTTCTGATCGACGCGTTAGGCGAGCTTAGAAACGCGGGTTTGGAGGATCTCATCGTTTTACGGTTTAGTCAAACCTCCGGGGATTATCAGGATTATCTCCGCAATCCGAAAGAACAAATTCTTTCCAAAGAACGATGGGAAGCGATTCGCGAATGGATTTATTCCGGTAAAAGCGAAACGCCGACTCCTCAGCTGAAAAAATTGGTTCCGCACGGAATCATCGCGAATTCGAGGGGAGAAGCGGAGGAAATTCTTTGGAACCTCGATTCTAAACCGCTTCTTGCCGATTCGGGCGACGAGGTAAGCTCTTTGATTCTTTCCGCAAATCTTTCCGGCATTTCCAGAACCCTCGTAGATCGGACCGAAGGATTGGAAATGATTCAGAAGAACAAAAATTCGACGATCGGAATGGCGATGCTTATCTGTTCCGCGGCGATCGTTCTTGCGATTTTGATTTCCGGTTTCGTCGTTCAAAAAATCAAACGAATCATCTTTCACGCTCGAGAAGTCGGTCAGGGGAACCTGGATGTTCAGTTCGAACAAGGCGGTAAGGACGAATTGGGAACCTTGACCGTGGCTTTGAACTCGATGGTGACCGGCCTGAAGGAACGCGAGAAGATCAAGAATATTCTCGGGACGATGATCGATCCGGTCGTAGTCAGCGAAGCGATGGTCGATCTCGCGGCTCTCAAACGAGGCAGCGAAAAACGAGTGACCGCTTTCTTTTCGGACGTAGCAGGTTTTTCGAATATTAGCGAAAAATTAACTTCCGTCGAATTAGCGTCTTTGTTAAACGAATATCTTTCCGCGATGACCCTGATCCTCAAAAAACACGAAGGCGTTTTGGATAAATACATCGGGGACGCGATCGTGGGAATCTTCAACGCGCCCGTGGAAGTGGACAAACACTGTCTCAAAGCGGCGCGCGCTTCGGTCGAGATGATCGAAACTTTGGAAGCTCTCAGGCAGGATTGGAAGGCAAAAAAGGCTTATATCCCCGAGGCGCAGGAGATGCAGATTCGAATCGGTCTTAACACGGGTCTTGCGAAAGTGGGCTTTATGGGAACGGATTCGATTTCGGCGTATACGATGATGGGAGACATGGTCAACCTTGCCGCGAGATTGGAAGCCGCAGGAAAGGACTACGGAGTCAGCATTCTCGTGAGCGAATCGGTGCAGCACGAAATCAAGGACGAGTTTTTTACGAGGCTGCTCGACGTGGTTCGGGTCAAAGGAAAGAATGAACCGGTCCGACTTTACGAATTGATCGGAAAACCGGATAACGTGTCCGAAAGACTCGAAGCGTCCGTGCTCGAATTTACGAAAGGATTCGAAGCGTATCTCAATCGGGAATGGTCTCTCGCACAGGAACTTTTGGAAAGTTCGCAGATCACAAGAGGAAGCAAGGATAAGGCCGCGGTTCTTCTCATCGATCGTTGCGAAGAATACAAACACAATCCGCCGGAAAAAACCTGGGACGGAGTTTATACGAGAACTCACAAATGAAGGAACGTTTCCGCGCCTAAAAAGACGGCCCCGCTGAAGAATATCCAAAAAATAGAATATTCTTTTTTACGAATTAAAAAGAATACGCCGAGCATCGTCCAAAACAGGGGCAACCAATTCGTTTGTAAGAGGGGATTCTGAAACCAGGATCCCAAAGTTGCTCCCGTCTTAAAAAGGATCGAATTCGCGAAAAAGACCGCCAAATAAAAGATTACTCCGCACACGCAGGCGGTAACATAACTCAATACGATCCGAAAGAATTCGGATTCCTTGGTTTTTTCGACAAGAGCCGCTCCGCCTAAGATCAAAAGAAACGATGGAAGAAACGTGTAATACGCGGTCAGCAAAAGTCCGAACACTCCCGCGCCGATCGTACCGAATCGATGCGCTCCTGCTAAAAATCCGATAAACGTCAATACCATCACCAAGGGTCCGGGCGTGCTTTCACCGAAGGCTAGTCCGTCTATCATTTCGTTTGTACGAATCCAACCCGCTTGTCTCGTCGCGAAATCCGCAACCGTGGGGAGAATCGCGTACGCACCGCCGAACGTCACAAAGGCGGTCTTCGTGAAAAATAGAATCAATTCTTTCCAAAACGCGAATTCGGTCTTAAGAAAGAATAGAATTCCGAGAAAGGGTAAGGCCCAAAGAATCAAGCCGACGCTTCCGGCTCGACTCAAGTTTTTTAGAATCTCCGAAGTATAAATTCGTTTATCGTCAAAGACCGTTTGTAAATAGATCCCCTCGGATGAAACGTTGGCTGCATCCGATAGATTCGATTGTTTGAATGTAATTTCTCCGCTCCGTGCGTCCTGCGAAACGTTCGATTTACTTTTTTCAAAATAGCATGCGGCCGCTCCCAAAACGCCCGCAAACAAAAGAAGAACCGGATACGATACGCCGAAAAACAAAATCGCGGCGGCCGTCAAAACGAAACAAAGTTTCTGACCGTTCGATTGCAAATTCTTCCGAACCATTTTCCCGAAGGTCAAAACGATGATCGCAAGGATCGCGGGTTTGATTCCGTTTAAAAACGAAATCGCGTAAGTAACGGAACCATACGTATAATAGAATATACTAATACAGATAAAAATCAAAATCGAAGGAAAAATAAACAAAAGACCCGCGGAAATTCCTCCTTTGGTTCCGTGCAGAATCCAACCGAGATACGTCGCGAGCTGCTGCGCTTCCGGACCGGGAAGCAACATGCAATAGTTGAGAGCGTGGGAGAATTTATCTTCCGAGATCCATTTCTTTTCTTCGACAAGGGTTTTGTGCATCAGACTGATTTGTCCGGCGGGACCGCCGAAACTCAACCAGCCGAGTCGAAACCAGAAACGAACGGCTTCTCCGAACGAAGGGATCAACCCGAAAGCCTTCCGATCTTAAAGAACAAGGGCCATTCTACGAGCCTGGTCGATACGTCGCCCCAAGCCTTGGCGATTTCCGTTTCCACAAGCAACACCGGATCGGATTCGTTTTTTTGAATGTATTTCTGAACGCTGGACCAAGTTCTCAAATAACCTAACACCTGTTCTACGGTCCATTCTTCCTGCATGCTGAAGGTAGGAGGGGAAATTTCCTCGAACGGGAACGGGATCGTTGCGTATTTTTCTTCCACGTATCTTCTTTCGGGAGGCCAATACGAACCCGCGATTTCGCCGTAGAGTTTACCTATGAGTGCGTCGATTTCCGGCGTGATCCGATGCAGTCCGTATCCCCAAATCGCGAGAACCCCGTTTTTTTTTCCGACGCGCGCGGCTTCTTTGTAAAACGGCTCGAAATCGAACCAGTGAAACGCCTGAGCGACCGTGATCAAATCTGCTTCATGATTTCCTAATGTGGATTCTTCCGCCTTGCAGACTCGATATTCCACGTTTTTGTGAGGTTCAGCGTTTGCGATCTGATTGGCGCTCGGATCCGTCGCGATCACCTTGTCGAAGACTTCTCCCAAGGAAACCGCGGCTTGTCCCGTTCCGGTCCCGCAATCCCAAACGGTCGTTCCGTTCGGTACGAGACTTTTGAGATAGACGAATAATTCTTTCGGATAACCGGGGCGGTATTCCGAGTAAGAGGAGGAATGGGAGGAAAAATGATCTCTGAAACTCATACTCCCATGCTTACAGAGATCATCTTCAAAACTCAAGTAGGAATTTAAAAACTTCCGTCCGGATGTTTTTTAAACTCTTTTTGATTGATAAAAAGATATTGATATTGAATCTGTTTTCCGTCCTTCGTTTTGGCCTGAACCATCAACGGAAGAAACGTAGATTTCCGCGCAAAATCGGGAATGCGCACCGTATAATCGGGAGCCTGACTTTCCGCGATCACGTTCTTGCTTTTGATCTTGATGCTTACGGAGTCGGGTTGAACTCCTTCCAGATGAATCTTAAATTCCTGACCGGTCTTTACCCAAGCTCCGTCCAAAATCGAAATCGAAATCTTAGGAGGAGGGGCCATGGTAAGAATCGAATTGAACGCCGATTGAGATTGTCCCCAAGGAACTAAGGAACGATGCACGTTGTAAACCGGAACTCCCGGAACGTTCTTTCCCGGATTTACGGTAAACGCCATTCTATAACCGATGGCCTTCGCTTCTTCGATGACTCTCGGATCGAAAAGACCGAACGGATACGCAAGGTCTACCACCTTTCTTCCGGTTTTCTTTTCCAAGATCTCCTTGGATTCCAAGAGTTGTTTGCGGATCAAGGTTCGGCTCATCGTAGGTAATTTAGGATGATATAATGTATGAGAACCCAAATCCAACACTCCGCTGTCGAGAGCGCCGTTGAGTTGTTCCCAGGTCATGTAATATTTCTTCCCCGAAGAAATGATGGAAGGATAAATAAAAACCGAAGCGGTAAATCCGTATTTCTTCAACAAAGGAACGAGAACTTCGAGATGCGTTCTGGAGCCGTCGTCGAAGGTAAGAAGAATCGGTTTGTCCGGAAAGTCCGAAGGTTTTTTTCCGTTGATATACGCATAGAACTGATCCAGACGAACGGTTTTATAACCCGCGGCCTTTAAGAACTTAAACTGTTCTTCCAAAAGATTCGGATGAAGGTTGTAACCTCCCATCGGACCGCCTTCCGCAGCCAAGTGATGATAACAAAGAACCGGAACTCCGCCGCCGGAAACCGATTCCACTCCTTGCGTGGAATAAGATGGAGTGGAAGGGGTATCGTCCTTAACGGTAGGAAGCGCGTCCTCGTATTTTTTCTTTTTGGAAGTCGAAGCGTTTTGTTCCTTCGATTTCTCTTCTTTCTTATTTTTTACTTTAGAATTCTTTGATTTTTTATGTGAAGTCTTGTCGTCCGCATCGGAATCGCCCGCTACCGTTTCGGCGGATTCCGTTTTTTCTTTCGGATTCTTTTTTGAAACGGTTTCGGGGACTGCATCATCGTTTGTGGCAGAAGCCGCGTTCGTCTTAGCGGGTGTTTCTTTTTTAGGAGAAGAAGCGGAAGTCTTTCTTTTTTTCTCCGGATTGAGGAAGTCGTCCACGGGAGACGCGATCAGAATCGAAGACGCCGTAAACGAAAGAACGGCGAAGATCAACAAGGAAGAGATTCGGGTTTGTGCTTTTTGAGAAATAAGAACCTGTCCCTTTGGGACAGAACCTTGCAGCTTAATTTTTTTGTTACGGTGACATTGCGTTTTGATAGGAGCTTTAATTTGTGTAGTTTGCATTCCGGAGTCCGGGTAAAGATTCTCCGGTTAGTGTTTTTCAAGCACCTTCCTCGGCAAGCGATTCCCGGAGAATTCTAATTACAGAATTTTAGATAGGACTTGGAGGCTTCTCCGTGACCGAGAGCCTCGGCTTTGTTCCAATCTTCGCATGCGTTTTGTCGATCCTTGATCGCCCAATGAGCCACGGCGCGGTTGTTCCATGCGTTTGCGTAATCCGATTTCAGACGAAGAGCCGTTGTAAAGTCCTGAATCGCGCCCGGGTAATCGGAAAGTTTGATCTTTGCAAACCCGCGGTTGTTGTAAGCGATCGCATAGTTTTCCTGGCGTTCTATGGCTTGCGTATAATCCGAAATCGCACCCGCTGCGTCGCCGGACTTGCTTTTGGCGATTCCTCTGTTATTGAGAGAAAAGGGATTGTTCGGATTTATATCCAAATCCCTGGAATAAAACTCGATCGCATCCAGAAATTCTCCGTTTTTGAGCTTGGAATTCCCCTGTTGAAACGGATTGGGAGTGATTTTTTGCGGAGGAAGCGGCTCCAGAGTTTTCTCCTGTTCGGATGAACAGGAAGAAAACTGGGTAATGCTGAGACAAAAAATAAAAATCGAACCGAGTTGGAGTCCAAGATTGAAAGGGAGCATCGGAAAACCTCCGTAAGGAGTTTATTTTCCTTCCTTCTCCTTGATCAATCTCTTTAAGACCGATTCGCTGTGAGAGCAGAGTTTCAGAATTCCGCCCTTAGCCGGTTTTTGTCTCTCGAGTTCGAGAAGCTGCGATGCAAATCGGAACTTTCTGCGAATATGATTTACCGCCGGGATGGAAGTTTTGAAACTTCTCGCCAACTCGTGATCGGTTAAACCTTTCGAGTTGAGGTCGAAGAACTTCGCAAGCTTATCCTTATCCCAAACGATCTTCTGATCGGTTCGGTAATAGTTGTGCTGTTCCAGACGTTTGCTGTTGCGTTCGTACGAACCTTGGTTCCTCTTCTTTCTCCAGAAGGGGTGTCGGTTTCTTGCATACTTGATGTCATCGATCGTGTAACCGGTAGATGTTAACCATTCCGAAGTGATGCTGGATTTTTTAGGCCCAGTCAGTTTCGATTTAATCGATAACTCGATGTACTGCTCCGGTGTCGATGCTGCTAATAGTTTCCGTTTTTCTTTTTCGTAGATTTCCATATTGTTTTACGCTCATTTATCCTATTCGGAGAATTTCGATTCTCCGAATTCAGGAACTATTCTTATCATAATATGGTTAACTTGAAAACATTTTTATGAAACGAAAAAGAATTTCTCGAATGTATTTGTAATCGTTGCAAGTACATCCGATGTAATTCAATACTTACCAGCGAAAGTTACCCTCTTTTATAAATCCGAAGCCGATCGGATCACTTGAAACTCCCGGACATACAACTGCGGCTTTTCCCGTTAAACGAAAAGAAGAACTCCGTTTAGTAACCGCGTTTGCTATCGAAGTGGAAACGGACTTCAAAGGAAAGCTTGTGCGAATCGTAAGAATCGATTCCTTACCGTTGTTGGTGATATTCACCGGAGAACCCGTTAAGAACTTATCGTTTTCCAGAAAGAGTTCGAAGTTCAGATCCTGAAAGCGAAGATCGGAAGCCGCTTTGTTATTCAATACGAGATCGAACTCGGTATCGATGGAAATATCCAAGGCTTCCAACCCTGCGTTCAAAGCGGAGCCGGGAGACTTCTTCGCTTTAGGAGAAAGAAGAGCGTCCAAAAATGAAACGGCCTTCTTAGCCAGCTCCGCGCTATTTGCAGATTCCGTAATCTTTGCAACGTCCGGTTTGATGATCTTAAAGTTTTTGATTTCGATGTTCGGAAGAACGGCTGGGATCAATCGTTCGTCTTGAAACGGAAACTTCAACGCGTCCGTCCCGGCTAATGCGGCATATTTGGAAGGAATCGGAAGAGACGCTTCCCCTTCCACCCGGACCAGAAGTTCTTTTTTACCGGGAACTTTTTTATACAAGGCGGCGAGGTCCGCGTATTTCAACTTCACTTCGATCGGAAGATTTTTTTTGGAAGAACCTTGGATGGAATCGAGGGCAAGTTTCACCTTACTGAACTGCGTTCCTTCGATCTTAACATCCAACTCGAGACCGGAAGAGGGAAGAGAAATCGGATACGGGTTTCGAACTTCGGATTGAATGACGAGTTTGATGTCTTCCAAAGTGATTTCCGCGATTTCCACCTTTTCAAAGGAGATTTCGGGAGTTTTGATCTTGCCTTTCAAGGTCTGCAATTCCGCACAACCTGCGAGAATCGGTAAAAGAAAGAAGAACAGGAGAAGGGTTATTTTTGATTTCAAGGAATCCTCCAAATTTGTAATACTGATATAGGGAAGCGGAACCGAATTGGAAACAAAGATTTTCAAAAGAGAGAATCGCAAATTCGGAAAAATGCTTTAGAATCGCATTCTATGCAGGAAAACAAGGATCTACGAAATACTCTCAAAACGCCCGTACAAGCCGTTCTGGTGGATTTGGACGGGGTATTGCATACGGGCAATGTTCTCCTTCCCGGAGCCAAGGACGCGGTTTCTTATCTGCAAACGAATCGGATTCCGCATTTATTTCTCACGAACACGACGACGAAATCGAGAAAGGCTCTCGCTTCTTTCTTACAACGGCTCGGACTTCCCATCGAGGAGGAAAGAATCCTCAACGCGCCGAGTGCGGCTCGGGAATACGTCCGAGAAACAGGAAATCCAAAAACCTTTTTCGTTATGAACGAAGGTGCGCGGAACGATCTGGAAGGAATTCCTCATGAAACGAAACATCCCGAAGCCGTTTTGATCGGAGACATCGGGAAAGAATGGAGTTATGCGGTTCTCAACGATCTCTTTCAAAAGGTGAAGCATGGTGCGCGCTTGATCGCGCTTCACAAAGGAAAGTATTGGCAAACGGAAGAAGGGTTGCAGTTGGATATAGGAGCGTTCGTGGCGGGACTGGAATACGCAACCGGAGTAAAAGCGGAGATCATCGGAAAACCTTCACCCGCTTTTTTCAACGCGGCGCTGAAGATTCTTTCCGCGGAAGCGTCCTCCACGATTCTCATCGGAGACGATCTCGATTCGGACGTGGGCGGAGCGCAAGCCTGCGGAATCGGGGGAATTCTCGTTCAGACCGGGAAGTATAGAAATGGAATATTACAAAATTCAAACATACGACCCGATGGAGTTTGGGAAAATATCGGTTCTTTGATCCCTTTTTTCCAAAATCAAGCCTGGGAACGTTCCAAATATGAGTGAATGCTCGGATAAGAACGCGTAACGTATGGGTACAACCGAACGTTTCTTAGATTTGTTCGTTTAACGAATGCTAAATCGACTTTGTTTTGAAATTCGTTTAAATCGATTCTAAATTTTAAAAAATTCTAACGTAAGTTGCGGTTACGCGGCATCGAGTTGCAGCCGCAACTTTGACGAACCGAGCTGCTCTGAAACAAACGAGGTCATACAAGTTGTTCCAAACCGATCGCTTCCAAAAATTTGGCCGGACGTTTTGAGTTTAAGTTGAGAATCACCCAATCCGTACTTGCGTTACAGGAAAGAGCTTGATTCCTACCGCAGATGATTCTCTGCTCAAACACCGCGCGGGTAGGAGACTTTAGAAACAGATCCGATTCGATCGTGATCGTTTCGGGATATGCGATTTCCCGTTTGAACTCAAGTTGAATCGAAAGAATGATCGGACCGAACCCTTCGTCACGCAGCTTCTCCATTGAAAAACCCCAATCGCGCATGGCTCTCATGCGTGCTTCGTCCAAATATCCTTGGAAGTTTTTATTGTTCACGTGATTGTTCGGATCGAGTTCGTCCCAACGAACGACGATTTGAGTTTCATGACCTTTTTTGATCAGCGAAGAAGTTTCCGATTTCATAGTTCCTTTCCTAAAATGAGATTTCGATGAACGCTTAAGAAGTTTTCGAGATACGATTCATCTCCTGTGGCTCTTGCCAAAAGCATCGCTCCTCTCCAGGACGCTTCCACGGTTCGAATCAACAGGAGAATCTTGTCCGCGGTCGAATCGTCCGCGGGAACTTGCAAAGAATTGAGGATCGCGTTTGCGATCGCATCCAAAGAACGGCCGAGTTCCTTTCTCAGTTCCGGCTTTTTTTCGGAAGAATGTTGGGATAAGACGCTGATCAAACAGGAAAGCCCGTCCTTTAAGAATTGCTTTTCGAGCTTCACTTTTTCTTCGTAAAAGGAGAAGAGGGCGGATCTTCCGTGTCCCGCCTTTTGCAGGGCTTGATCGTTCCAAGAGATCGCGTTTCGCGTATAATCTTCCAAGGCTTCGATCAAAAATCGATCCTTGGAAGGGAAGTAATTGTAAAAGGAACCCTTGGGGATTTCCGCTTCGTCTGCGATTTCTTGGATTCCGATTCCATCCGGACCGTTTTGTCGGATGAGTCGAATTCCGGCTTCGAGGATCGTCTTTCGTTTGGCTACGGAGTCTTCGGCGGAGAGTTTCATACGGTTTCTGTTGTGTTTCGATTTGTATATTTAAAGCGACTGGTCATATTTAATGCAAATGAAATTTCAAACTTGGATCGAAAATTCGAAATGAGGGGATTGCGAGACCCGAACCGTGATTTCCGGGTTTGCTATCAATTTTCCGACCAGAAGGATTCGTTCGTTTTTCCAATTTTGTGGGAACTCATACAAATCTTAGAAAGAACGAGTGAATTACCGTTCCAACCCATGTGGAACTACCACAAAAATTCAATGTATAAACTAAGAATTGATCGAATTCTATCTTTGTCTCTTCGGTAAATGTTCGATTTTAGTTCGGAACTTTGTAGGAGCTCATACAATTTTCGAGAAAAGGCCTACTTTGTCCCTCAAATCGTGTGGGAACTCCTGCAAATTCAAAATTTACAGAAAAACCTTCTTAGAAATCCCAACTTTCCTCCTAAAAATTATGTCACTTTTATTCGCAAAGAATTCTAGCCCAACCTCATAAAAAGTCTTGCAGATATCAAGATATCTTGATATCCCCTCCTAAATGGAGACTTTAGAAGCCAGAGTTTATTCGGGAACCAGCCCGAAACAGATTCTCTCCGCGCTCAAAGCGCTCTCGGACGAAACGAGAGTTCGAATTCTCCATATTCTATCTCTATCCCCTTTGAACGTACAAGAAATCACGGAAGTTTTGAGAATGGGTCAGTCACGCGTCTCCCGACATCTCAAAATTTTAACCGACGCGGGCTTTCTGATTCCGGAGCGGGAAGGTTCTTGGGTTTATTACCGGATTCCGGAAGAAAAGAAAGAACCCGATTTCGCTTCGGAAGTCACCGAACTTCTTCTTTCGCATAAGGACGATCTTCCGTTTCGAACTCCGGACCAACTTCAGATTTCGGAAATCCTTTCCAGAAGAGATCAGAAAAACACATTCTATTTTAATAATGTAGCTCAGGATTGGGAATCCATTCAGAAGGATGTACTCGATCCCGCCTTGTATCGCAAAAAAATTCTTTCCTATCTGCCGAATTCGTCTTCCGTGATCTACGATCTAGGTTGCGGACCGGGCGGTTTGATTCCGTATCTTCTTACCAAATCCGATCAAGTGATCGGGGTGGATTCTTCCCCGAAAATGGTGGAAGAGGCGCAAGTCGCATTCGCCGGAAATTCTCACGTATCCCTGATTCATTCTCAACTGGAGAATGTGGCTTCTTCCGCGACTCGATCCGCGGATGCGGTGGTCGCTTCGATGGTGCTTCATCACCTTTCCAATCCTCCGGCGGTTATTCGTGAAATTTATAAAATTCTAAAGCCCGGCGGCGTGTTCTGTCTTGTGGATTTGAAAAAACACAATCAGGAATTCATGCGGGATAATTTTTCCGATCTTTGGCTGGGCTTCGATTATTCTCTTCTTCAGGATTGGCTGGAACTTTCGGGTTTCACCATTACGGCTCACGAAGAATTCGATACCGGTAACGTTTTCAAAATTTTGATCATTCAAGCAACGAAAAAGGAGGACTAGAATGTCCGCAACAACACAGGAAAAAGGCTTAAGCTATAAAGTAAAAGATCTCTCCCAGGCAGAGTGGGGAAGACAAGAGATCATTCTGGCCGAAAAAGAAATGCCGGGTCTTATGGCTTTAAGACAAGAATACAAAGGTAAAAAACCTTTGGCGGGTGCGAGAATCGCTGGATCTCTTCACATGACGATTCAGACCGCGGTTCTGATCGAAACCCTGACGGAATTGGGAGCGGAGGTTCGCTGGTCTTCTTGCAATATCTTCTCCACCCAAGATCACGCTGCGGCTGCGATCGCAAAAGCGGGAATTCCCGTTTTCGCATGGAAAGGTGAAACGGAAGAAGAATACTGGTGGTGTATCGAGCAGACCATCTTCTTCGGAGAAAAAGGACCGAACATGATCCTCGACGACGGGGGAGATCTTACCGCTTACATCCACGAGAAATATCCTCAATTGTTAAGCGAAATCCGCGGTATCTCCGAAGAGACCACTACGGGCGTTAAGAGTCTTTACAAACTCCTCAAAAAAGGAGAATTGAAAGTTCCTGCGTTCAACGTAAACGATTCCGTCACTAAGTCCAAGTTCGACAACCTCTACGGATGCCGCGAGTCTCTCGCAGACGGTATCAAAAGAGCGACCGACGTTATGCTCGCCGGAAAAGTGGCTCTCGTTTGCGGTTTCGGAGACGTTGGTAAAGGATCCGCCGCTTCTCTTCGCAACTTCGGTTCCAGAGTGATCGTAACCGAAATCGATCCGATCTGCGCTTTGCAAGCTTCTATGGAAGGATATCAAGTTCTTCGCGTGGAAGACATCATAGAACAAGTGGATATCGTGGTAACCGCAACCGGAAACGACGACATCATCACTCTCGAACACATGAAAGCGATGAAAGACGGAGCGATTCTCTGTAACATCGGACACTTCGACACGGAAATCCAAATGTCCAGATTGAACGGAGAAAAAGGCGTAACCAAAAAGGAAATCAAACCTCAGGTTGATAAATACACTTTCCCGGACGGTAAATCCATCATCGTTCTCGCGGAAGGACGTCTTGTAAACCTCGGTTGTGCAACCGGTCACCCTTCTTTCGTGATGTCTTGTTCTTTCACGAATCAGGTATTGGCTCAGATCGAACTTTACAACAACAAATACGAGTTGGGAGTCTACACTCTTCCGAAACATTTGGACGAGAAAGTCGCCGCTCTTCACCTCGAGCAGTTGGGAGTTCGTTTAACAAAACTGAACCAAAAACAAGCCGACTATTTGGGAGTTCCGGTCGACGGACCTTTCAAACCGGAGCATTACAGATACTAAGCCGACGTTCGACGCGAAAATCCCGGGTTTACCGACCCGGGTTTTCGTATCGGAAGAATCGGTCTTTCCGAATAAAATGGCCTATGTAGTCGCGGAACCCTGCAGGCATTGTAAATACACATACTGTGCCGCTGTTTGTCCGGTGGAGGCCTTTCGGGAAGGAAGCGATTGTCTTTACATCGATCCTTCCGTCTGCATCGATTGCAACAAATGCAGACCGGAATGTCCTGTGGAAGCGATCTACCCTGACTACGAAGTTCCTTCCGTGTGGCACGGATGGATTGCGGAGAATGCGGTACGATCGAAACATTCTCCCGTGATTTTGGATGTGAAAGTTCCTTTGAAAAAAGAGGGATGTATCAATCCGGAATATTAGAATTTTACGATATATTATTATTTAGAATTATCAAAGAAGCTTGCTCATGACTTATAAAGTTCAGAACTACACGAATCCTTCCTCCAAGGAACTGCTTTCCCTTCTCGAAAAACAAATTCTCGTCATCGACGGCGCGATGGGGACGATGATCCAAAGATTCTCCCTTCAAGAAGACGACTTTCGCGGAGAAATTCTCAAAAATCACGCTCATCCTCTCAAAGGAAATAACGAATTACTTTGTTTGACAAGACCGGACGTGATCGAAGCGATCCACTTGAAGTTTTTGGAAGCGGGCGCGAACATTCTAGAAACGAACACGTTCAGTTCGAATCAAATCTCGCAAGGGGATTATAAAACGGAATTTTTGGTCGCTGACTTGAATAAGGCCGCGGTCGTTTGCGCGCGTAATGCGATCGCGAAATTTCAAAAGACGAATCCGAATCAACCTTGTTTCTTAGCCGGGGCGATCGGACCGACGACAAAGACCGCGACGCTTTCTCCGGATGTGAACAATCCCGCATTTCGCGCAGTGACCTTCGACGATCTCGTCGCAACGTTTTACGAACAAGTGCGCGCGCTTGTGGAAGCGGGAGTCGACCTTCTCCTTCCCGAAACGAACATCGACACTCTCAACTTGAAAGCCGCGATCTTTGCGATCGAACAAGTATTCGAAGATTTGCAAGTTCGAATTCCGGTTTGTTTGTCCGTTACGATCACGGACGCTTCGGGTAGAACCCTTTCCGGTCAAACGGTGGAGGCTTTCTACAATTCCATCGCACATTGCAATCCTCTTTCGGTCGGAATCAATTGTGCGCTCGGCGCCGACGAAATGCGTCCTTATATCGAAGAACTCGCGAGAGTTTCTTCCTGTTACATCAGCTGTTATCCGAACGCGGGATTGCCGAACGCATTCGGCGGTTACGATCAAACTCCGGAAGAATTCGGAAAATACATTCAAGAATTTGCAAGTTCCGGCTGGCTGAACATCGCGGGAGGCTGTTGCGGAACGACTCCCGAACATATCGGAGCGGCCGCGAAAGCGGTGCACGGAAAGAAGCCGAGAATTCTTCCGCAGATTCCCGAGGTCACCCGGTTGTCCGGTCTCGAACCGTTGAACATCACTCCGGACAAGGGATTTTTACTCGTAGGCGAAAGAACGAACGTAACCGGATCTCCGAAATTCAAGAAACTCATCATCGAAGGAAACTTCGAAGAGGCGGTTTCCGTCGCGTTACAACAGGTGGAAGCCGGCGCGAACATCATCGACATCAACTTCGACGAAGCTTTGTTAGACGGAGAGGCGTCGATGAGACATTTCTTGAACCTCATCGCGGGCGAACCGGACATCGCAAAAGTTCCGTTCATGATCGATTCTTCCAAGTGGAGCGTACTCGAAGAAGGTCTGAAGTGTATTCAAGGAAAGCCGATCGTAAACTCGATCTCCCTCAAAGAAGGAGAGGAGAAATTCCTGGAATACGCGCGAAAGATCCGGAGATACGGAGCTTCGGCGATCGTGATGGCCTTCGACGAACAAGGACAGGCGGCGACCAAAGACGATAAGGTCCGCATCTGCAAACGCGCCTATGACCTTCTCGTGACAAAGGCGAACTTTAGTCCGACCGACATCATCTTCGATCCGAACATTCTTACAGTCGCAACGGGAATCGAGGAACACAACAACTACGCGATGGATTTTATCGAAGCCGTTCGCGAGATCAAAAAAGTCTGCCCGGGCGCAAAAGTATCGGGCGGTTTATCCAACGTGTCCTTTTCGTTCCGCGGAAACAATCCCGTACGGGAAGCGATGCACTCCGTATTCTTGTATTATGCGATCCAAGCGGGAATGGACATGGCGATCGTAAACGCGGGGATGCTCGCGGTCTACGAAGAGATCCCGAAAGATCTATTGGAATATGTGGAAGACGTAATCTTAAATAGAAGACCGGACGCGACCGAACGTCTCGTAGAGTTTGCGGAAAGCATCAAAGCCGGAGGCGCAGACAAGTCCGAGAAAAAAGAAGAGGCTTGGAGAGAAGGGACCTCCGTAGAGGAACGACTTTCCCACGCACTCGTCAAAGGAATCGTGGAATACATCGATCAGGATACGGAAGAAGCGCGCGTGAAATACGGACGTCCGTTAACCGTCATCGAAGGTCCGTTGATGGACGGGATGAAGATCGTGGGCGAATTGTTCGGTGCCGGAAAAATGTTCCTTCCTCAAGTCGTAAAAAGCGCGCGTGTGATGAAAAAGTCCGTTGCTTATCTGCTTCCTTTTATGGAAGAGGAAAAGAACCAATCGTCGGAAGCGGTAGCCCGCCCTAAATTTTTGATCGCTACGGTCAAAGGAGACGTTCACGATATCGGTAAGAACATCGTCGGCGTAGTTCTTGCCTGCAACAACTACGAAGTGATCGACTTGGGAGTGATGGTTCCTTCCGATAAGATCCTCGAAGAGGCAAAGAAGCATAACGTAAGCATCATCGGTCTTTCGGGACTGATCACTCCGTCTCTCGACGAGATGGTTCACGTAGCGTCCGAAATGAAACGTACCGGATTCGAAGTTCCTCTCTTGATCGGAGGCGCGACCACAAGTTCCGCGCATACCGCCGTCAAGATCGCGCCCGCATACGATCAGCCGGTCGTTCACGTTGTGGACGCTTCCCGAGTCGTGAACGTGGTCAATCAGCTTCTTCATCCGGATTTGAACGAAGCCTATACGCAAAAAGTAAAAGAAGATCAAAAAGCGGCACGGGAGAATTACTTCAACACCAGAGCCGAAAGAAAGTTGATTTCTTTGGAACAAGCCAGAGAGAATCGCGATCCGATCGATTGGGCGACGACTCCGATCGACAAACCCGCGTTCACAGGAGTTCGCGTCTTCGACGAAGAAGTTTCTTTGGAAACGTTGATCCCTTTTATCGACTGGACTCCTTTCTTTACCGCGTGGGAACTCAAGGGAAGATACCCCGCGATTTTGGAAAGCGAAACGACCGGAAAACAAGCGAGAGAACTTTTCGCGGACGCTCAAAAACTCATGAAGAAGATCGTGGACGGAAAACTCTTTAAAACCAAGGGAGTGATCGGAATCTTTCCCGCAAACGCGGTCGGAGACGATATCGAAGTCTACGAAGACGAAAAACGTTCCAAACTTCTCACCGTATTCCATACTCTGCGTCAACAGATTCAGAAAGAGGACGCAACGGAACCTAACTACTGTTTGGCGGAC
Organism: Leptospira yasudae; assembly: GCF_003545925.1. Taxonomy (NCBI): domain Bacteria; kingdom Pseudomonadati; phylum Spirochaetota; class Leptospiria; order Leptospirales; family Leptospiraceae; genus Leptospira; species Leptospira yasudae. Next base: position 34,430 of record NZ_QHCU01000006.1, read on the forward strand.
TACGTCGCTCCGAAAGAGTCTGGAAGAATCGACTATATCGGAGGATTTGCGGTGACCGCCGGACACGGGGTCGAGGAATTCGCGAAAGATTTCGAAAACCATCAGGACGACTACAACTCGATCATGGCGAAGGCGTTAGGCGATCGTTTCGCGGAAGCGTTCGCGGAATACATGCACTATAAAGTCCGGAAAGAATACTGGGGATACGATAAGGACGAGAATCTTTCTCCGGAGGATTTGATCCGCGAGCGATACAGAGGGATTCGTCCCGCGGCGGGATACCCCGCTTCTCCCGATCATACCGAAAAACGGGTTCTGTTCGATTTATTACAAGCGGAGAAGAACACGGGAATCACGCTTACGGAACATTTCGCGATGTGGCCTGCAAGTTCTGTGAGCGGATTGTATTTCGCGCATCCTCAGTCCAAGTATTTTGCGGTCGCAAAGATCAATCGCGATCAGATCGAGGAATACGCGGAAAGAAAAGGAATGAGAGTGGAAGAGGTGGAACGTTGGCTCGCGCCGAACCTCGCGTACGATCCGCTTGCAATTTCCGTGGCGAAGTAGGAATCTTAGAAAAGGATCCGATTTTTTTCGTCTAACTAGAAGCTATGAAACCGGCGGTCCCCAATCATTCTTCGGTACACAATCACGGTCCCGTTTATTCGGAGACTCGAAACGCGTCCGAAGAATTCTCCTTTCACCCCACGCTGATTTCATGGCTGAAAGAACCGCTCGGCCTTACGGGAAACGAAATTCTTAAGTTAACCGAAATCGGATGCACCGATCATTCTTGCCCGGTAATCGAAACTTGTTTAGAGATTTTTTCGAACAAACAGAATACGGCGCCGGAACGTATGATTCGTTTTGGAAGGGCCAAACATCTGATCAGCAAGATGGATCTTGCGTTCTCCCTCAAAAAACAGGGAATTATCGAATAAGTTCTATTTCTCGCGGCGCTAAGCGAATCGATTCAAGTTGGCGATGGGAAAATGGTGCGCGATTTTAGACGGAAGGATTCGTCTGCGGTTATTTAGGTGAAGTTTCGGAAAAGCTGTATTTGATTCCCAAAATTCCCTGCACATCCTGCATCCACTGATGTTGTTCTCCCGCGAGCTGTGCCGCGGTGGGAACGGGAACGCGCACCATTCCTTCCAAACTTAAGTTTCTGGAAGAAAAGGAAATCCCCGGATTCAAATAATATTCATACGATTTCAAACCGCGCATGTTGTTGCTTCCCGGATCGCCTGTTCCACCGTAACCGAGGTTGCGGTCCTGAAAGCGTTTGATGCTGGAGAATTGAAGGAAGAAGTTCATCTTGGAACTTTCTCCGATTTCGGGAAATACGGAATAATTGAATGCGATCGTGGACTTGGCGGATTCCAACACGGCAAGTCCGGCTTGGTTTCCGATCATTCTCGCGTTAAAATCCATCTCCAAGCCCGCATGACGTTTCATATACAAAAACATCACACCCGAGCTGCTTCCGTTTTGAAGCGGATTGGAACCGAACGTCTGTAAACCGAAACCTTGCATCTGGTTTCTGGAATCGGTGATTCGATCCATCGTTCTTTTTTCGGAGAAGGCGCCGGATACGAGTTTTCCGGTTCTGGAAGAAGTTTCGTTTACGAAAACCGTTTCGGATACGGGTAAGAATTGAACGCTGCCGTGCGGAACAACGGAAAATAAAAACGGCTGAAACATTCCCGAAAAGGAAAGACCCGGAGTTACGATGAACGTCGGAGCGGGGGATTTTTTTTCGGGTGCGGTGTCGTATTCCGGTCCGAGTTTGAGTTCCATCGGGTCCTTGTAGGGAATAGCGACCACCTGCAGATATTTTTGACGATTGAGATCGAAATCACGGGAAAGGTGGTAGGGTGAAAACGGGCTGAAGGTCGGATCTTCCACCGAAAAAACGGAAACTCCGAACAGAAACAAAAATAAGGAAAGAATAAAGGATCTCTTTTTGTTCATAAACCGTTCTGTCTGTAAGACTATAGAAATAGAACAGAACTGTCAGTAGAAAATTGCAAAATGAGATGATTTTTCCCGGAATTCCCGGAATATCTGCGCGAGGAAACATGGATACACGAATCAAAAATTTCGGCGAATGTAAAATTCCTAGTCCCGCGGATTATGAATACTATACTAGCGATTCTTCCAGGCTTTTATTCAGAACGGTGTTTCAATCCGAGGAAGATTGGAATTCCTACATACAAAGCGGTCCCGATTTTTTCGAACAAGCCGGTCCTCGGGAAAAAATATTTTTCCAACCCAAGGAAGTGACGGCGGGAATCGTAACCTGCGGCGGACTTTGTCCCGGAATCAACGACGTTATCCGGGGGATCGTGATGGAACTTTACTATCGTTACGGCGTTTCGCGCATCCTCGGTTTTCAGTACGGGTATCAAGGACTCGTCAAAAAATATTCCCATAAACCGATCGAACTCACTCCGGAGAAGGTGGCGCATATCGTGGAAGAAGGCGGTTCCATGCTCGCTTCTTCCCGTGGGAATCAATCCGCGGTGGATATGGTGGATTATCTGAGTTTGTACGGAGTCAAGATGCTCTTTTGTATCGGCGGGGACGGAACCCTGCGCGGCGCCCGGGAAATCGTGGACGAGATCGCCAAACGCGGAGAAGAAATCTCCGTGATCGGAATTCCGAAAACCATCGACAACGACATCAACTACGTCCAAAAGACCTTCGGTTTTTCCACCGCGTTTTCCAAGGCGATGGAAGCGGTGGAATGCGCGCACGTGGAAGCGAAAGGCGCACCGAACGGAATCGGTCTTGTCAAGTTGATGGGACGACATTCCGGATTCATCGCGGTCAACGCGGCTCTTGCGTCCCGGAACGTAAACTACTGTCTGATTCCCGAAGTGAACTTCGATCTTTTTGGAAACGGGGCGTTCCTGGACGACCTCAAAAAAAGAATCCTAAAAAAAGGACACGCGGTCATCATCGCGGCGGAAGGAGCCGGTCAAAAATTTTTCGACGTCACCGGCGAACGAGATCCTTCCGGCAACTTAAAGCTGAAAGACATCGGATTGTTTCTGAAGGACACGATGGGGGAATTTTTCAAAAAGGAGAATATCCCCGTGAACATCAAATACATCGATCCGAGTTATATCATACGATCGATTCCGGCTAACGCGGAAGATTCGGTGTTCTGCGGCTTTCTCGCCCAGAACGCGGTTCACGCGGCGATGGCTGGCAAAACGGATATGGTCGTGGGAATGTGGAACAACGTATTTACGCACCTTCCCATCGCGGTCGCGATTCAAGAACGAAAGGTTTTACAACCGGATAAGAGTACTCTTTGGAGATCTCTTTTGGCTTCGACCGGACAACCGGCTCACTTGGAAGCGAAGTGAGATTTACGGAAGACGGACCATAAAGAGAGTGTAGTCGTCGTGCGGATCGGCTTCTCCGCGGAACGCGTCGGTCGTATCGATGATGAGTTCCTTCAAAGCGCTGAGAGGCATTTCTCCGTTTCGTTCGATGAGCTTGGTCAGATTTTCCAAACCGTACATCTCGTTCGATTCGTTCATCGCCTCGCTCACTCCGTCCGTATAAAGAATCAAAAGATCTCCGGGAGAATAATCGATTTCGTGTTCGTCGATTTCGGATTCCTTGATCCCGAGAGGCATTCCTTTTCCGGAAAGACTCGTGACCTTCTTTTCTTTGGCCTTGTAAAGAAGCTGTTCGTTGTGACCCGCGCTCGAATAACGGATTCTTCGTTTCGCCATATTGATCCGAGCGAGCATAACGGTGACGAACATAAAATAACCGGACTTTTCTTGGATGATCCGATTCGCGCTCATCAAACTGATGCTCGTCGAAGAATTTCGGGAAACTTCTCCGGCGATAATCGTCTTGGAGAATTCCATAAAGAGCGCCGCGGCGATTCCCTTTCCGGAAACGTCCGCAATCAACACGCTTACCTCGTCCGGGTTGTGATAGATGAGATCGTAAAAGTCTCCGCCGATTTCTTTGGACGCGATGTAACTCGTTTCGAGTTCGAGTCCTTGGATCTTTTTCGGAATGTTCGGTAAAGAATTCACCTGAATCTGAGAAGCGATCTGCATATCTCTTCGGATCGAATTGAGTTTTTCTTTTTGATCCTTGGAAAGAAGAGAATTGTACGCTTCCGCGATCTGATTCGAGATCGTACTCAAAACGTTTTGATCCGCGTTGTTGAAACTGTTCCCCGATTTTTTATCCGCGGAGTTTAGAATTCCGATGATCTTTCCGTCTTGTCGGATCGGAACGGAGATAAAGGATTTCGTTTTGTATCGTTCGGGACGAACCCATTCTTCCATGAAGCCGGAAGTGTTTTGAACGAGAATCGGGGCCCCGGTTTCGATGATATGTTTGATCACTCCTTCCTTTTCGTTGATGAAGTGTTCTTCATCTTCGAGACTGAAGCCGATGCTTTTTTTGAGTTCGTATTTTCCGGTTTTCGGATTGAAGAAGATCAATGAAACGCGTTCCGCTCCCATCACTTCCGAAATCGAGTTTACTGTGAGATTGAGAAACTGATCCATCGCCTCGATGTTCGAAATCGCCTGGCTGAGTTGAAATAGGCAGTCCAATTCGTTCGCGCGGCTTTTGAGATCGCGGATGAGTCTTCGATTCCGAATCGCAATCGCCGCGAGATCCGAAAGATATTGCAGAACCTTAATGTCCTTATTCGTGAATTCTTCTCTTCCGAGAGAATTGACGGCTTCCAAAACCCCTTGGATTTCACCCTGCGTACTCATCGGAACGCAGATGAGGTTGTTGGTCACGAATCCTACGGTTTCGTCGATGTTTCTATAAATGCGGGGATCGTTGGCGGCGTCGTTGACGATGACCGGCTCGAGGGTTTCCAAAACCATACCGGCGATTCCTTTGCCGCGGGGAACCTTGAGTTCGGTCAAAGATTCTCCCTTGGTTCCCTTGGCGACGTTGAACACGAGACAATCCTCGTCGCGGTCATAGAGAAGAAGGGAACATCCTTCCGTGTTGAGAACGTCCTTTGTGGTTTCTATGATGATGCCGAGAAGTTCTTCCAGGTCGTCGGTCGAGTTGATTCTCGCCGTAATATCGGAAATTAGGGATAAGGATAGTTGCCTTTCACTCATAAAGGGGGTTAACGGACCGTTCTAAAAGAAGAATTCAATCATTGGACACAAGAAAGTATTCTCTGTCAAGGAGTTTCGATAACAATCGACGCTCGGAAATTTTTCAAAAAAACGAACCTAACCAAAAGGTTTATTTTTCTGAAGGGCGGATTTTTATTCGATCAACGAACCGATTCCTTGATCCGTAAAAATTTCGATCAGGATCGAATGAGGAACTCTTCCGTCAATAATATGCGTTCTTCGCACGCCTTGGTCGATCGCGGTAAGACAACATTCCACCTTTGGAATCATTCCGCCGGAAATTTCTCCCTTTCGAATATAATCCTTTACTTTGCCTCGATTGAGACCGGTGGCCAATTTTCCGTCGATGAGAATTCCTTCGGTGTCCGTAAGAAGAATCAACTTCTCCGCTTTGAGAGCGCCCGCGATTTCTCCCGCAAACGTATCCGCGTTGATGTTTAGACTGTCTCCTTCGGCGGATTCTGCGACCGGAGAAATGACCGGAATGAATCCTTCCTTCTGGAGGTTGTGAAGAATTTCCGGATTTACGGATTCGATTTTTCCGACGAGGCCCACATCGAAGAGTTCTTTTTCCTTTCCTTCGAGTTCGATCTCGATGGGAGTTTTGACCGCCTTCGCGAGATTGCCGTCCTTGCCGGAAATTCCCACGGCCTTTCCGCCTTGCGCGTTGATCATGGAGACGATCTGTTTATTCACCTTTCCGGTGAGAACCATTTCGACGACGTCCATCGTCTGCGCGTCGGTGACCCGATGTCCGTGAACGAACTCGGTAGGAATCTTAAGATTTTCCAAGAGACGGTTGATTTCGGGTCCGCCTCCGTGAACGATTACGGGATGAATTCCCACGTATTTTAAAAGAACGATGTCCTTTGCGAAAGATTCTTTCAAATCGGCCTTTGCCATTGCGGCCCCGCCGTATTTGATCACGACCGTCTTGCCCGCGTATTTGGTGATATAAGGGAGGGCTTCGAGGATATGATTGACTCTTTCCAAAAGTTTTTCCATGAGAAACAAAAGATTCCTTGTGCCGCTCTCTGTCATCCAGAAATACAGAATAGAAGAAACCAACGGAGTTAGAAGAGTGACTCGGAACGATCCAAAATCGAAACAAAGAAAGAACGTGATTCTTACCGGCGGAAGCGGAGGTCTCGGAAGAGCGATCGCCGCTTCTCTTACCACGGAAGGATATTCCGTTTTTAATTTGGACGTTCGTCCGCCCGTTGCGCTTCTTTCGGGAGAATTCTTTTGCGAAACGGATCTGACAAAGGACGATCAGCTGGATTCTTCTTTGGCGGAATGGAAGAATCGTCTGGCTTCCGAGGATGAAGTTCCGTACGCGTTGATTCACTGCGCCGGTTACGGAGGTCCGTATCACGATCTGACGAAAGTAAGTCCGGAGGAATGGGATCGGATTTTTTCGATCAACATTCGTTCCGCGTTCCGAATCACGAAGGTTCTTTTGCCTATATTCAAAAATCTGCAACTAGGAAGATTGTTGTTCATCGCTTCCTCCTTGTCCTTGATCGGATCGGCGAATTCGGTCGCGTATTCCTCTTCCAAACACGCGTTGATCGGTTTTGCAAAATCCTTGGCGGACGAGTGGGGCGGATTCGGTATCACCGCAAACGCGATCAGCCCCGGTTATATGGAAACTTCGATGGGAATTCAGGAAGATCAGGTTTCCGATCATCGACGGAAAATTTTAGAAATGACTCCTTCCAAAAAGATCGCTTCTCCTTCGGAAGTGGCGCGGGTCGTTTCGTTTTTGTTAAGCGAAGAATCTTCGTATATCAACGGAGCGAATTGGGCGGTGGACGGAGGAATCACAGCTGTATAAATTCAAGCGTGATTCTCCGGGGTGATGTTTCGGTAAAAAATTTGGGCCAAACAGTCTCCGTCACCTTTCCCCGGAACCGTATCCGATATGGGATATATGTTTTTAAATACGGATCATGAAATCCGTTCGCAACTTCAAGATGAATATTCGATTACGGTCACCCTTTTAATTCCGGAACAAACTTTGCGACGCTTTTCGGAGCGGGACGCGAAGAAACTTCCGAAAAGAATTCCCGAGCTTTTGAGACGGTATGGGAAATATATGTCCGCCGCAAAACGTATCGGAAAGGACGCAAGACGCACCCTTTATCAGCCCTGCTGCCAGGGCAAAAATAGATTGGTCCGCGTGAACGCTCGGATTAGTACCGGTAGCTGGACTTTTCTAGGGACGTTGGCTCAAGCACACGGCGTGTCCCGCTGTTTTCTGTTTAATTATCTTCTGTGGTTGGAGGAACTGGGAGTCGGAGATTCTATCGTGAATCCGATGAATGAGGGAGTTCCCACATTTCACCGGTATTACAGTTACATCCTCCACCTAGACCTTCTCGACAACCGGGCAATCCGCAAACTCGAATGCGGACCGGACCCCTATTTCCTTACGTTAGACTACCGAGATTGGTTCCCTTCCTGACTTCCGAAGAACAGGCCGCGCAATTTCTTTTGTTTGTCGTTCGCGTGTTCGTCGAACTTAAACTGACTCGTCTGAAATCGTTTCGAGAGTTTCAACTTTCGCTTGAGAATCTTGCCGCGCCGTGCGATCAAAAGTTCGATCTTATCTCCCGCCTTAAACTGCTTCAAAAGATCCTTTCGATTTCCGGAATGAATCCGAGTTCCATTCAACGCGATCCATTCGTCTCCTTGACTCAGATCGACGGAAGCGTCCAAAATTTTCCAATCGACTTTGCCGATCACGAGATTTCCCCGTTCTTCTCTCGTGGAAAAGCCGAGTTCCACTCCGGGGCTCGAATCCGACCGCTTAACACCGATTTTGTGAAAGTAATTCTCGATCGGGATCGCAATCGCCTTGTCCAGATAATTTCCGAATTCCAATTTGAGATCGACCCCGGTCCGTTTTTTGGCGGACTCGAAAAATTCGATTTTCGTAAAACCCCGGTTTTTCCCGACAAAAAAAGTTTGATAGACTTCGTTCATCACGTCCAGAAGGGAATGTTTGCCGCCCGTTTCCGATAAGAGATGCAGATCCATCGCAAGCGCGAGAATTCCTCCCTTAACATAATACGAAATTCCAGTGTTATTCGCGTTCGGATCGTTCGGACGATTGTAGAACTTCGTCCAAGCCGTAAATGAAGAATCCTCCAGACTCATCCAAGATTCACCCTCGGATTTTTCCAAACTCTGAAGATCTTCCATCACCTTTGCCAGATACGATTCCGCATTCAGATGTTTGGTTCGCACTAAAAAGTAGGCGTCATAAAAGGAAGTGATTCCCTCCGCAATCCAAAGTTCGCGGGTCAAATTCGGTTTTTGATAATCGAACGGTCCGAGTGCGATCGGGCGAATGCGTTTTACGTTCCAAAGATGAAAGTATTCGTGGGATAAAAGTTCGAGAAGTTTTAAATATCCGTCCTTCGACAACGCCTTCAGGGGATCGTACATATTCACGGAAGAATTGAGATGTTCCAAACCTCCGTAAGCGCCTTCGGAAAGAATCAGGATAAACAGATAACGCGCGTTCGGCGATCCTCCGAGAGAACGGATCTGCTCCTCCGTAATCTTTTGAAGATCGGGAATCAGCGTTTTCTGAACGGATTTGGGAAGTTCTCCCTCGAGAACGATCTCATGATCGCATTCTCCGCTGCGAAACGGAATCGAAGGTCGGTTCGACAAAAGAATAGGCGCGTCGAAAAATTCGTCCAGGGAAGCGGAGGAACGTTTGCGGCCCTTCCCGTTCAAACCGGAATGACAGTATTCGAACGGAAGCGCATTCGATATTTCTAATGTAATTTCGGAAACTTCCTCGTCGCGAGGATACAAAAACAACGCGGGCGGATGAAGCAGACAATATTCCGTGGTGAAATAGTTCGAACGGACGGAATAGTCGAATCCGTAGACCACGTAGCGAACACGAAAGGATTCTCCCTCGGAACGAACGCTCCAAGAATCCAAACCGATTTCGACGACTTCTAACTTTTTGCCGTTCTTGCCGCTTGCAAACGCTTCGAGCTTGTGGATATGTCTGGAATAATCCCGAACCATATACGATCCGGGAGACCAAACGGGTAGGGATAGAATCGTTTCTTTTTTGGAGGACTCCATCTCCAATTCCACTTGGAGATAGTGTCCCGTAAGCTGATATTCTTGAATTACAAAGTGAAGTTTAGACAATCATTTACCGCTGGCTTTGGAAATCTCTTGGAGAGTTTCTTCCACCGTGGTCGTCGGGTCAACTTTTCTCCAAACCTTTTGGATCTTTCCCTCGGGAGAAATCAAAAACGAATCTCTGGAAAGTCCCTTGAACACCTTGCCTCTCCATTCCTGATCTCCGTATACGCCGAGAGCTTCGCTCAATTTGTGATCGGGATCGGATAAAAGCGGAAAGTTTAAGGAATACTTCTGGATAAAGTTTCCGTGAGAATCCAAATTATCCAAGCTCACTCCGTAGACCTTCGCACCGATCTTTTTGAATTCTCCCATATTGTCTCGATAACTGCAGGCTTGTTTGGTGCAACCGGGAGTATCGTCTTTCGGATAAAAATACAATAAAGTCCAAGAACCCGCGATGTCGTCCGGAAGTTTCACGCTCTTTCCTTCCGTACTTTCCAAACTGACCGAGGGAACATTGGCTCCCAACACTGAATCTGACATTCGAATTTCCTCCGTAGCAAGAATAACGATTGGAACCGGGATGCAACCGCTTTTCAAAACGAATTCTAAGATTTGGACGACGTTTGGAATAAAAATGTTGAAAATTAGACAATCTAAACTTCTAATCCATATACTTCTCTCGAGAGAACCAATTCTTCTCCCAAACGGAAAACAATTACTTTGAAAACGATTCTATTCTTCCTTTGCGCGCTCATTCCATCCGTACTCTTTTCCGAATCGCAAGAGGCTTGGAAACCGATCGATCTGAGAAAAGGAAATTGGATCGCGGTCGACGACTTTAAAAAAGAATATCTCAAAGGAATCGACTCTTCTTCTCCGAAAGTGAAAACGATCACCGCGTTTCCGATCGTTCTCAACGAAATTTTCGAAACTCCGATCGGAGTGGGTTTGAAAGAATTCACTTTGCAGACTCGGTTTCAAATCGAGGAAGACTTTCAGAAAACGAAAATCTACAAACCCATTTTCTTATATCTAGAATCCATCGGAGAAAACTGGGAAATCTACTTAAACGGTCATTCTCTGGATCGGGAAATTCATTTGGATTCTTCCGGAAAAGAAATGCTGGTTCGAAGAACCATCCGCAGTCTTCGTCTTCCCTTGGATTCCAGTCTTTTGAAATCGGGGGAGAATCTTCTGACGTTCCGTTTGATCGGCGACGTTCCGGCTTCCGCGCTTTCTAAGAACGTGGATCTAGGTTTTTACATCGACGGAGATTATTCGATCACGACCGAACAGAAACTTTCCGGCGAGATTTCCACTCTCGTCAATCTTTGTCTGAATACGATTTATATCTTTTTCGGTTTGTATCATCTTCTGATCTACGCGAAACGAAGAGAGGATCGTTACAATCTCTACTTCGGAATCTTCAGCGTTTCGATGGCCTTGTATTCCCTTTCCCGATCCAATCTCGCGTTCGACGTCATTCACGATACGACCTGGATTACAAGAATTGAATATGCTTCGGTTTCCCTTTTGGCTCCGATGTTTCTTCTGTTTATGCAGGATTATTTTTACGGAAGAGCGAAGTTTTCCAAGGTTCTGTTCGGGATTCTTGTCCTAAGCGTTTTGATCGCGATCGCCACTCTTGTGGAGCCATTCCGTTATACGATGACCAGTCTTCGTCTTTGGCAGATTTCGATTCTTCCCACCCTCGTTTATCTTCTCTACTTTATGAGCAAGGCGGTTTATTTAAGAAAGAAGGACGCGATTCTTCTGGCGACGAGTATGTTCACCGTGGTTTTTATCGCCGTCTACGACGTGATCGATTCGGTCTTTTTTCAATCGGGAATCCGTTTTACTCAGTTCGCCTATTTTCTGTTCGTTGTCGCGTTGACGACGATTCTTGCGAACCGGTTCATTTCCCTGTATCGTCAATCGGAAGACTTAAACATCGAACTCAGTCAGCAAAAGTTGGAGCTCGCCAGACAAAAGAACGCGTTCTTTCGTTTTGTTCCGGTGCAATTCTTGAACGTTCTCGGAAAAGATTCCGCCGTGGAAGTCAATCTAGGCGACTCGGTGTTAAAAGAGATGAGCGTTTTGTTCACGGACATCCGTTCGTTTACCACGATCTCCGAGCAGATGACTCCCGAGGAAAACTTCCGCTTTATCAACGACTATCTCGCAAGCATGGAACCGGTGATTCAAAAACACGAAGGTTTTGTGGATAAGTTCATGGGCGACGGGATTCTCGCGCTCTTTTCGGGAGAAGGGGAAGCGATACATCCGAGTCTACAGGGAAAAACTTCCGCGGACAAAGCCATTCTCGCTGCGATCGAAATGAAAAAGAAGGTGCAGGCAATCAACGCGGAAGCGAAGGATTCTCACTTTCGAGGATTGAAGATCGGAATCGGAATCAACACGGGGAACTTGATGCTCGGCACCGTGGGAAGCCGTTCCCGTCTCGATACGACCGTGATTGGAGATACGGTCAACGTTGCGTCCCGTTTGGAAAGTTTAACGAACCTGTATCGCGCGGATATTCTCGTAACAAAGAACACACTTTCTTCGATGACGATCGCGGACGGTCTTGCGATCCGTGAAATCGATTCGGTGGTCGTCAAAGGCAAAACGGATCCGATCATCATCTACGAAGTTTACGAAGCCGACGCGCCTCATATCCGAAAACTGAAAGACACGACCCTTCCTCTGATAACGAGAGGAATCATTCTCTATAAGGTCGCAGACTTTCAGGAAGCGCTGATCAACTTCGAACAAGCGCTCAAGGTTTTTCCGGAAGATATCGTTTCGATTCTGTACCGCAAACGTTGTCAGGAATACATCGCTTCCCCTCCGACCGGCAACTGGATCGGAGTTCAACATCTTCTCGAAAAGTAAACCTTGAGCTTACTCTCAATATCTAAGTGTTGCTGCGATCGAAATTTGTGATCTTACGTCGCGAGTCGATGGCAACGGTCCGAGTGCAGGCGCTCCCGAAAAATAGAATCCTAGTAAAGCGGAGCTCATTGACGAACTCGAGGAGGATGAGCCTGAAAACATCGAGCCGATTAAAGTCAGCGGATTTGCCGTCTCTTTCACTTTCGAATCAGTAACAGAATGCGTTGCATCCCAATAACCGTAAGAAAGATTCAAACCAAATAATTCCGTAAATTGATACGTGTATCCGAATTGAAATCGATTTCCGACGAGTTCCGTGGTAGCCCCGCCTTTTACTTTTGTCGTAAACGGAATTAACAAAGGACTTGCAGAACTGGATGAAGAAGATCCAGATATAGAACTCAGGTTGACGAATGCTTTTACTTCCTCGGAATATTTCCCGCTATTTGCGACGCTTTCAAAGTGTTCTACACTAATGAAGAATCGGTGTTTTTCCTTAAGTTCAAGAGTATAGCTTAAACCGATCACTCCGTTTACAAACGCTTCATAATAATCGATTTTTCTTTGTGTTAAAAAGTCGATCGAATTGAGCTGAGAGGTTGTTGTTGCGCCCGAGCTCGCTGTCGTGGAAAGACTGGAAGAATAAACGTTATAAGTCGAATTGAGCTGAGTAGAATTTCCGTTCAATTCCAACCCGAATCTAAAGCCGATATTCGAAAGAAACTTATTCGCATTCGCATGCCATGGAAGAATCTCACCGATATAGCCAATCCGACCGGTTCTTAACTTATTGTTATCATAGATATAGTCGTCGAACAAAGTCGTAGTCATCCGACTAGCCGTCGATCCGGATCCAAGCGCTAACGTTGATTTCTCATATTCGAAATTTTGAAAACCGTCCGCTTTAAGACCAGCATAAGAAACTAAAATGTTACTTTTATAGATCCCATTCTGAATCCCCATCCCCCAATCAAAGCCCTTGCCTCTAAAATTTTGAGTACTCGGAAAGGACATGAAGCTCGTTCCACCGAATGCCTTGTTTAACATTAAAGAATTTTGGGTTAGAATGGCGTTCTTAGCCGTTGCAGAGTTGATCTGATTATCGGTTACTCTGAAGAACATTTCAACGTTTCTTTCCTTTGAAGAAGACGGCGCAGGTGATGGCGCATCCCCCTGATTTTGTGCCGCTAAACCAGTAATGTTTAGCGCAAATAAACCTAACAAAATCAAATTCCCTTTAAAATTCATGTGAATCCCTCGAATCTGTTCACAATCCGGAATTCTTTTCAAAGCAAAGCCATAGCGAATTCTTGACTATCTTACGAATAATAAAATTTTGTAACAAACATCCTTAAATTCAGCACACTTGTTTAAAAATTTTTGCTTTGAAAAAAATATCTCGTTTGTGATTTTTTATAACCATAAAAATCACAAACGCACCCAATGCAAGAAAATTTTGATTTGAAAATACGATCATTTTGTGAATTCGAAGATTTTCGTTACTTTAAAAAGCGATTCCGCTATATCTTTTCGAACAGTGTGTCCATTTACAATCCTGCGTTTTTAGAAATAAGCCTTTTTACACCGTAACATTCGACAAACAATCGTTGCCAAAGTCCATTCTCCCCGGAAGATTGGACTGCCGTGAGCGACACGTTGCGCCTTCGGCCGCCTTGTCAGGCGGTTCTCGATCGGAGAACATACGACGATCAACAAGGAAACACTGGTTTATGATTTCTTACACCGTATATAAAATGGTTCACATCTTCGGAATTCTTCTCCTTTTTACCGCGCTCGGCGGGGTGACGCTTCACGTTCTCAACGGAGGAAATAAGGAATTCACCAATCGTAAAATCGTGGCGATCACGCACGGAATCGGAATGTTCTTAATCCTGTTAGGCGGATTTGGAATGCTCGCAAGACTCGGAATTCTTTGGCCTTGGCCGGGTTGGGTCGTCGCAAAGTTCGCGATCTGGCTCGCTTACGGCGGACTTTTGACGGCGGTTTATAAAAAACCATCTTTGGGAAAAGTGTTCTGGTTCGGCTTTCCTTTGCTCGGACTCGTCGTTTCTTACATCGTTCTCTACAAACCTTTCTAAGATCGTTTGCATTGACTTTGAAGATCCGAATCTTATCATACTGATCAATCGAGGAAATTGAAGATGGCAAAGGCAACCGCAAACAAAACGACGTCCGCATCCAAAGCGAAAAAGGATTCTTCAATCAAGTCCATTCCTGACTTTGTTGGTTCCAGAGATCTTCCGCATCCTGTGGATCGCCTGGAAGACGTTCGGAAACGTTCCCGAAAGTTTCGGGAGAAGATGTTATCCGGTTCGCAGGTTGTCTTTTACAGATCCTACGATCTGGTGCGGGTTCCGTATCCGACGCGTTATGCGCTCTTAAATGCGTATAGCCTTCCGACCCCGTACATGCATATCCTCAATCGTTTGTTCATCGTTCAGTACAAAACTTCGGAAGGAATCAAAACTCTTTTGTTTTCTCCTTCCGACTTGGACGGGAACGCGGAAACCCCGTTCTTTAAACGGCTCGCCGAAGGTTTCGGTCCGTTTCAATCCATCGGTAAAAAGATCATCGCTCCGATCCTAAACACGGTGGAAGAATGTCTCGAAGATGCGGGGATCTCTCCGGAAAAGGTGGATTATATTTCGTATGATCATCTTCATACGCAGGACATCCGCAAATGGCTCGGCGCAAACGGAGAAAAGGGATATTTCCCGAATGCTAAACTTCTCGTCATGAAACAGGAATGGGATTCCGTACAAGGGCTTCTTCCTCCTCAATCGGATTGGTATTGTCCGAACGGAACCGGCGGAGTCGCGAGCGATCGTATCGTCGTTTTGGACGGAGACGTCGAACTCGGACAGGGCGTCGCGCTGATCCGCACTCCGGGTCATACGGCGGGAAATCATTCCTTGGTGGCACATACTCCCGAAGGAATTTTCGTTTCGAGCGAGAACGGAGTGAGCGCGGACAGTTATTCCCCTTTGCATTCGAGAATTCCGGGCGTCCGTAAATACGCAAAGGCGACCGGAATGGAAGTGATTTTAAACGGAAACACTCTCGAAATCGGCTTGGAACAATATATCTCCATGGTTCAGGAAAAGGAAATGGCGGGGAAGTCCTCCCGTAATCCGAACTTCTACAACGTGATGCCTTCCTCGGAAATGACGAGCTATTGGCTTTTTCCGGGAACGGCGCCTACGTTCAGTTTCGGAAGACTTTCTTTCGGTTCTCCGGTCGTATAATCTATAACAAGGAAATAGAATATTATGATTTTAATGATTACCGGTTGTGCGGGCGGACTCGGAAAAGAATTGGCGAAAGAGGCCTTTGCCGCGGGACATTCGATCCTGATCACGGACATCAACGAAAAAGAACTCAAAAAATTCGCTTCTCCTTGGAAAAACGAAAAGGACCGCGTTCTCGTTTCCAAACTCGACGTAACTTCGCCGAACGATTGGAAGAAGGTGATGGATCTCGCGTATAAAAAATGGGGAAAGATCGACGCGCTTTTGAACGTTGCCGGTTATCTTCTTCCCGGTTATATCTACGAGGTTCCTGCGGCCCATATCGATCGTCACATGGACATCAATGCAAAGGGCGTTATGTATGGAACGAGAGAGGCCGCAGCGAGAATGGTGGCCGCGGGCGCCGGTCATATCGTAAACATCGCTTCTCTTGCGGGAGTCGCGCCGATCTCGGGAATCTCCTTGTATTCCACTTCTAAGTTTGCGGTCCGCGGATTTTCACTCGCGATCGCGCAAGAACTGAAAGAAAAAAACGTATTCGTTACCGTTGTTTGCCCGGACGCGATCAAAACTCCGATGCTCGATCTGCAAAAGGATTACGAACAAGCTTCGATGACATTCTCCGGAGATAAGGTATTAACCGCGGAAGAAGTGACCGGAATTATTCTCGGAAAAGTTCTGACCAAAAAGCCGCTGGAAGTTTTGATACCGGGAAGCAGAGGAATTCTTGCCAAGATCGGAAACGCGTTTCCTGCAACGGCGGGAATTCTCGGCCCGATGCTCAAACGCAAAGGTTTAAAGAAACAATCGACTTACGTCAAAGGATAGACATTCGTTCGCGATTGCGATGATGAACCCGAATTCAAAACCCATTCCCGTCCGAGTTATGGCGGGTTATGCGACCGCCGAGATCGGAATCACCGCCGTCGAAGTTCTCGCTCAAATCTATTTACTCGAATTTTTCGTAACCGCGATCGGGCTCAAACCCGCGTTAGCCGGCATCGCTCTGGCCGTGGCGGTTCTTTGGGACGCGGTTTCCGATCCGCTGATGGGTTATATCTCCGATCACAGTCGATCCAGATTCGGTAAGCGGAGACCGTACATTTTAATCGGAGGGATTCTGTTAGGACTTTCCGTTTTTTTCATGTTTTCTCCTCCCGCATTGGGAACGCAAACGGAGAAGTTTTTCTTTCTCTTAGGAATCTATCTGCTCGTGAACACGTCGATGACGATTCTTGCGGTACCGCATATCGCCCTCGGCGGAGAAATGTCGTTCGAACCTCGGGAAAGAACAAGAATTTTCGGATGGAGATTTTTCTTCAGCAACGTGGGATTCATTCTTGTTCTGATTTTACCTTCCGTCTATTCCGCGGTCTTCCCGACCTCGAATGAAACGGAAAGACTTTTGATCACAAGAAGTTATACTTCGATCACGATCGCTTGTATTTTAACGGCAACCGCGGTTCTGACGTTTATAGCGACTCGGGGTAGGGATCGAAACGAGCCGATGCCGAATCGAAATTCGGTTTCGAAACGGAGAAGTCTTTCTTGGTCTCGTCAAATCACGAGCGTATTCAAAAATCAGTATTTTCTCCCGTTGTTGCTCGCCTTTATCACGGCCACCTTCGGAAGAACCTTCAACTCTTCGATCGTAAATCTATATTACAAATATAGAATTCGTTTGACCGAAGCGGAAATCGGTTTGGCGATTCTGCTTCCGTTCGTATTGTGTCTGATCCTTTCCATCCTGCTTTGGGTGTTTCTCGCGGGGAAGTTCGGGAAAAAAACTCCCGCATTCTGGGGTGTGTTTCTCTTAGGATCAATGACGGTGGTCGTTTATCCTCTCTTCCCGGAAAGAGGGATTTTCCCCATCCTGTTTGCAGCCGTATTCGGAGGATTTTTTGCGGGTGCGGTATTGCTTTTCGATTCTCTCGTTGCGGATATCGTCGACTACGACGAACTCAAAACCGGGGAAAAACGGGAAGGTTGGTTTTTCGGTCTTTGGAAAATGGCCACGAAAATCGCAAGGGCGCTCGGACTCGGTCTCGGAGGAATTCTACTCAGCGCAATCGGATATCAAGAAGGATCGATCGAACAGATTCCGGAACTCGGATTTCGGCTTTCGATCCTATTCGGACCGGTTGTAGGAAGTTTTTTTCTTATCGGATCCTTTCTCTTTTTATTCATGCCTCTTACGAAAGAAAGACATGAACGAATCCAATCGCTTCTATTGAGGAAAAGGGCTTTGCGAACAACCGATCGATCGAATCGTTCGTAGGGGAACTCACTCTAATTTTTTTATTTGGAAACGAAGTTTCGATTCATTCTATTTTTTTGAATCGTGATCGGCTCAGCCTGTTCTAAATTTCTTTCGGATGTTTCGCAGTGCATCCTGTCTTGATTTTTCCCGTACGGAAGCGCGAAGATTTTTCTTAACCGGAATGTACGATTCCGTACTCGCCAAGGTTTTGTGACCGAGAAAATCCTTTACGTGATTCAGAGAAGAACCGTCCGCAATCAGATGCAAGGCTCGGCTGTGTCTTAGCGTAAAGACCGTAACCGGACTGGAAATCCCCGAGCTTCTTCCGATCTCGGAAATGATTCGTTCCACGTTCCGCGATGTCGTATGCGATCCGGAACTCTTTCCCGGAAACAGATAGGCGTTGGCTACGGTAAAAACTTCCTTCTCGTATTTTTTAATCAGAGATCCGAGTTCCACCGGAATTTCCACGGTTCTGGATTGGGAAAGAATCGGGGATTTGATCTGAATCGATCTTCGTTTTAAATCCAGATGCGTCCAGCGAAGAGAGATCAATTCTCCCACGCGAAGACCTCCGAAATAAACCAAACCGCACATCAATTCGTGTTTCGCGTTGATAGATGCAGTTCTTAGAATATTCTGCATTTCTTTAAAAGTGATCGCGTTCGGATTATTGTATTCCCGCACGGGTCTTTGAAAATCGCGGAACAGATCCATCTTCATCACGTCTTCAAAGAACATTTTCAAGGAGCTGACGTTGATCTGAATCGTAGAGGAGGAGACCTTTCTCTTCCTTAAGTGATCCATATAACGGTTCAAGTCTTTGAGAGTGATCTTTTCCGCGGGTTTATCCGCAAAATGCAGAAAATCTAAATTGTATTTTAGGTAAGTATAAGCCGTAGCTTTTTTGTAGTTTCTCTGCCGGATAATCTTGGTAAGTCTTTCGATCGAGTGTTTGTTCTTTTTTGGAACGTCCAATTCTGACATCTTTCTTCCCTGCTCATCCCGTTTTTAGGGCTCGTTAGTTGCCTTTAAACGGTTTTTATTATTGTTTTTCTAAAAGCTTTGAAAAAAGGGAACCAAATATTTCTAAAATGTGTCAATTCAATATTCGATTTTCTGCAGAATTCTGGAACAAACCTCTTCGACCTTCAAATCATCGATTTCTAAGTAGTAGTCGGAAACGCTTTTGTAGTGGGGAAGCCGACTTTCCAAAATGTTGCGGTAGGATGTAACGGCGCTTAAAGGAGGGCGGGTCGGATCATTTTGGATCTTTTCCACGAGAGTTTCCGTGGATCGGGAAAGTCCGAAAACGACGGCGATGGATTTTAAAAGTTCAATTTTGCGGGTGCTGAGGATTTCTTTTCCTTTTGTATCCAAATCAAACAATATCCCGCCTCCGCAATCTAAGATGATTCCGTTGGAGGTTTTTAATTTTTCTAATATTCGAAACTCTAAATCTCGAAACGCTCTCCAGTCCCCTTCGTTTTTTTGTATGAATTCGGGAATGGAAATTCCCCCGATCTCATACACGGCGATCATATCCGTCGAAACGACGGGCATTCCGGTCAGTTTGGAAAGTTTACGGGAGACTTTGGATTTTCCGACCCCTCTGGGACCGATCAAAGCGAGGTTTTTTTTCAAGCCTGGATTAACTCACGGATATGTTTCTGTATTTCGGGAAGAACCGTATAATACATCTGCAAGTCAGAATCCGTAATTCCTAAAATCTGCAAAGCTTTATTGGAAATCGGCGTGGACAATCCCGCGATATCGATTCCCACTCCGGCGGCGACCGTGATCGAATGAGAAACGTGAATCACCGAAACCAATTCGGGGAATTCGGTTTCGTTTTCCGGTTTGCTGTAGTGTTCCGCTACGTGAACCAGCTCTTTCGGAAAATTCCATTTTGCTAATAGTTTTGCTCCGGCTTCTTCGTGGGAATATCCGAAATGTTTGCGTTCCAGTTCTTCAAAAGAAGAAGAATGAACTTTCAATTCTTCCCTGAGATTTACGATCACCGCAGGAAAAAAATCCGCGAGAATCACCTTACCGATGTTATGCAGAAGTCCGCCGGTGAACGCGAGATCGGAACCGACTTTGAGTTTCTTTTGTTCGCAGATTCGTTTGGAAAGTTCCGCTACGGTGAGAGAATGAATCCAGTTGTCTTCCGCTTCGACCTGATATCCTTTCAGATCCTTCTTCATGATTCCTCTCGCGGCGGTAAGAAGGATGATGTCTTTTACCGTTTTGATTCCCAAGGTCATGAGGGATTCCTGCACCGTTTTGATCGGCTTCGCGGCGCGGTAGTATGCGGAGTTGGAAAGTTTGATCACTTCCGTCGTTAATCCCGGATCGTTCGAAATTTCTTTTGCGAGATCGGGAATCGCCACGTCTTGTTTTTGAACCATCTGCATCACTTTCGTGACCACGGATGAAATTCTCGGGAGCTGAGCGTCGTTTAAAAAGAGTTGGTCTATTTTTTCTTTCATCTTTTCTTACCTGACCTTGTAGAGGTACTTTTCAAACCCGCCCTTTTTTAAAAGGACACGGCCGTCGTCCAAATACAAGCTGATGGTTCTACCGTCGTTGCCTCCGACGTCTTCCACGATCAAAGGGATTTTATTTTGCTCTAAAATGGCTCTTGCGGTAAGAATGTTCTGTTCGCCGATGTTCTGCAGAAAGCTGGATTGAACTCCCTTGAACATCGAAGCTCCGCCGAATAAACGCACGGAATAATCTCCCGGATTACAACCCATCTCGCTCATCTTCTTAATCAAAAGCGGAATGGCGGTTTCTGCGTATTTATAAGGATTTTTCTGAGCGTCTTTTCCGCCCGGATCTTTGGAAAGCATGAAGTGCGCCATCGCTCCGATCTTTTTATCGGGAGCGTAAAAAACCACGCCGATACAGGAACCCAAAGTGGTTCTCAAAATTTCGGGAGATTGCGCGCCTTGCAGATCGGCGATACCTACGTTGACTACTTTCGTTCCTTTTGCCAGCATTGTGTCCAGAATTCCCGGTGGTAAATAGTTCTAGTTCTCTAAGAAGTAACAAGACAATATTGGATCGTCTCCAATTCTTCAATACTTTTTTGAGACGTTCCGAAAGAAGAGAATCCCACTTCGGAAATCGATTTCAAAAAAGGGAGAATTTCATTTTACTCTCGGATCTCGGTTTCATACACTGCTTTTGGAATGGCAAAATCATCACTGAAAGAAAAGACAAAACCCGAGCGTAAAAAAAACGTTCCCAGTTCGGAACCGATCGAAACGTTTAAACTCGGTAAGGTTCCCGTAACGATTCTCGGGACGGCACATATCAGCCAAAAAAGCATCGACGAAGTGCAAAGAATCATCCGGGAAGAAAAACCGGACACGGTCTGCGTGGAACTCTGCAACTCCAGAATGCGTTCCGTAAAGGACAGCGAACACTGGAAGAAACTGGATATATTCAAAGTTTTTAAAGAAAGAAAAATGTATCTTCTTCTTTCGAGTCTGATTCTTTCCGCGTTTCAAAAGAAACTCGGAAAGGGTTCCATCCGACCCGGAGACGAAATGAGAATGGCGATCTCCGAAGGGGAGAAGATCGGCGCAAAGATCGTTCCGATCGACCGGGAAGTTTCCACGACTCTCAAACGCGCGTGGTGGAACATCGGACTCTTCAATCGTATGTTTCTTCTTTCCGCGCTTTTGACTTCTCTCTTCGTAAAGGAAGATATTTCGGAAGAAAAAATCGAAGAGATGAAATCCGAAGACGTGCTCAAGGATCTGTTTTCTCAGCTTCCGAAACGTTACGAATCCATTAAGAACGTGATCATCGACGAACGCGATTCTTACTTGGCGCAAAGAATCCGCGACGCCGCCAAAGACGGAAAAAAGGTTTTCGCGGTCGTAGGCGCAGGTCACTTACAGGGAATCATGAACCACGTTCAGGACGATAAGGATATTTCTCCTTTGGATCATCTTCCCCAGAAAACCGCTTTGGATCGTTGGAAGGGGCTTTTGGTTCCCGGAATTTTTCTCGGTTTGATTCTGACCGTCTTTTATTTCGGCGGAAGACAACAAGGCCAGGAATTCGTCCTTCGTTGGATTTTAGTGAAAGGCGGCTTGGCTGCGTTAGGCGCTCTTATCTCCCTTGCACATCCTCTTTCGATCGTTCTTGCGTTCTTGGCGGCGCCGATCGGAAACTTCAATCCGGTGATCAAACCCGGTTGGGTGGCGGCCTTATCCGAATCCTGGCTCCGCAAACCTTTAGTGGAAGACTTCGAAAGAATCGCGCAAGATTCCGAACACTGGAAAGGCTATTGGAAGAATAACGTGATCCGCATCTTTCTCGTGTTTATGCTTCCTCAGATCGGAAGCAGCATCGGAACCTTTATCGTCACCGCAGACTTATTCCGCGTCCTCAAGGGTTTTCTGTGATCTGCAAACTCCGGATCTTCAAAGTCTTTCTTGGATGGACTTTGTTTGTTTCCGGGGTTTTTTCCCTTTCCGCACAAACTTCTTCTTCCGAATTCGAACCGAGCGTGATTATGGAAGGCTTGGATCTTCAACCGTATCTCACGTATTACGAGGATCATTCGGGAAAACGTTCTTTTTCCGAAATTCAGAAAATCTTTCGATCCGGTAAATCCATTCCCTTGTTCAACAACAGCCTCGGTTATTCCGAAGCCGCGATTTGGATCCGCATTCCCGTCGTCAATCGGGAGAAGGGAACAAGAAATTGGGTTCTGGTTTTCACATACAGTCTGATCGATTCTCTTCAGCTGTATTCGGAACGAAACGGTTCTTTGCCTTTGGTGATTTCCGGAGACGAACTTCCTTTTTCATCCCGACTCGCGGAACATCGTAATTTTCCGTTTCAACTCAGCGAACCTCCTCTTTCAAAAAACGATTATTACGTCCGCATCCAATCCAAGAGTTCGATCGTGGTTCCTTTGTTCGCGTATTCAAGAACCGAATTTCTGGAACAAACCGCCAAAGAATATACGACCCTCGGTTTTTATTACGGAACGATGTTGGTCATGTTCGTATACAACCTCTTTCTTTTGTTGACGACTCGCGACAAAAGCTATCTCTTTTACAGTATATTCATCTTTTTTGATATTCTTTTTCAGTTGACCCTGAACGGCCTATCCTTTCAGTTTCTTTGGCCGAACAACCCCGAATGGGGGAACGTGAGTCTTCCGTTCTTTATGTTCTCCGCGTTTTTGGCGGCTTGTCTTTTCGGAAAATCCTTTTTGGAATCCTCGAAAATCACTCCGATCACGAACAAATTCTATTATCCGATCATGGGAATCTGCGCCTTCGGCTGCATCGGCTCGCTTACGTTTTTCAGTTATACTTTCAGCGTGGTTTCGAGCATTCTCGTGTTGTTGATCGTTCTGATTCTGCTTTTGGTCAACAGCCTTCAGTGCGTCTGGAAGGGACATCGTCCCGCCCGATTCTTCTTAACGGCCTGGTCCGTTCTGATCCTCGGAAGTTTTTTATACGCGATGAAGGCGTTCGGAATTTTTCCGGATAATTTTTTCACACAGTGGGGATTGCAGATCGGTTCCGCGATCGAAGTCGTACTTCTTTCATTGGGTCTCGCCGATCGGATCAAACAACTTTCGTTGAATCTGGAAACGCAGGCCGCCAATCTGAATCTTCTCAAACAAAGACACGAACAATCCGCCGTTCAGTATAAAAATCTCTACGAAGGGGAGGAAGATTTTCTCTTCGATCTAGACTCGAACGGAATCATTACGGGAAGCAACAAATCCATTTCCACGTTTCTGGGATTCAAACCGCAGGACGTACTCGGGAAGAATTTTCTCGAGCTGATGTACAACACGGGCGGACTCGAAGACGCATTCAAAAAATTGTATGTGATGGAACGGATGGAGGAACTGTCTTCCAGCGGAAAACCGGTGTATTTCCGGGCGGACTTCCTGCAGAAGTATCTCAAAGAACCGAAGGAATTGCAGGTTCGTCTTCAAATTCTCGAACACGAATCGGGAAGGGAAATTTTGGGACGGGCCTTTGAACCCGATCAGGATCTCATGGGAAGATTTTTGGACGAGGAACGAATCGTATTCTCCATGAACAATTATCTTCAAAACGCGGAATTGCTGAGCCAAAGATTGACGTTCAACCTTGTGCGTTTTACCGATCCGACCGTGACACTTTCGATCCGCACGAGCCTACGCGAAATGCTCATCAACGCGATCGAACACGGGAACTTGAATATTTCCAACGAAGACAAGGCGAAGTCCTTGAAGAACGGAAATTACTTTCAGTTCATTCTCGCGCGCCAAAACGATCCGTATTATCGCGACAAAAAAATTCTCGTGGAATATTTTCTTTCCAGACAGAAAGTAGGCTACAGAATCACGGACGAAGGGAAGGGATTCAATCACGCGAGAATCGTTCGAAACGCTCTTGCAAAGACGGACGAAAACACTCCTCTTCAAACAAGGGGAGTGGCCTACGCCCTTTCCACGTTCGACGTAGTTAAGTTCAATTCCACGGGAAACAGGGTGACCTTGGTCAAATACTTCTGATGAAACATTCTATTTTTATCATATTCATAAGTTCGTTTTTGGTCTTTGCTTGCGCGGGAAGCGGAAAATCCGCGAGACGAAACGCGGCGAAACCGTTGAATACAGTTTTGGAAGAGACTTCTTCCGCTTTGAAAAAACAAATCCAAACCAACCGCGAAACTTCTTTCCCCGATAAAAAGAACCCCCTCAAACTCGCGATCTTACCTTTGTTAAACGAAAACGGAGCGCCGACGCTGCTGGGAAGCACGATTTCTTCGCAGCTTTTACCGCAGATGTCCGAGCCCGGAAAACTGATTCTCGTGGAAAAATCTCAACTCAATCGATTGATCGACGAGCAAAGCTTTCAAAAATCGGGATTGGTTCTTTCGGACAAAAGTTTGGAAATCGGGAAGTTATCGGGAGTGGACCTGCTTCTTTTAGGAACGGTTCAGTTCAACGATCAGACGTTTTTGCTTCAGCTTCGAGTCGTATCCCTTCAATCGGGAGAAATTCTCGCGTTATCCGAAGCCGTTTTCGATTCGGATGACACTCTTTACAATCAATATAGAATCATCCGCCAACCTTAAACGTTCGGCTAAATCGATTCCGACTCGATCAATAATTGTTCGAAAAACGATCCGAACTTTTTTTCCTTATCCACAAAATGAATTTCCAAAATCCAAAATCGCTCCTTCCCTTCAAACCTTTCCTTTAAATCGAAGGAATTCTCATCGCAGATATAATTGATTTTACTCGTAGAATGGTTCTTTTTGTGGGGGAATTCATCGATGAGATGCCCTGCAATTTCGCTCCCGAAAAGATAACCGTCTTCGGATGCGAGTTTCTTTGCGAAATTAAAAAGTTCCTTACCGGTAAGGGAATCTTTAGAAAAATAATAATCCCTGCATCGGTTCCAAGCGCTTTCAACGCAAGACCGAATCCTTAACTTTTCCGGATTCATTCCCAGAACATACGTTCTTCCGAAATCGGCTTCCATAGTTTCGAAAACCGGCCCCAGATCGATCCATACGATATCATCCTCTTGAATGAGAATATCTTCCGGATCAGCATCATAGGGTAGAATCGTATTCCTTCCGGCGCGGACGATCTTTTTGTGCCAATACTTGGAAACTCCAAATTCGTATTTGGCAAGATCGTAGATAAGAGAGCTCGTTTCTTTTTCGGAAATGCCGGGTTGCAGGATCCGATTCTTTTCGATCAATTGAAACAAATGCGAAGCTTTCTTTTCCGCACTTTTTAATTTTTCTAATTTCTCGGATGCGTTCAAAATGAGGATAACTTGCCTAAACTTCTATCCAAAAGGTTTCGTTTAACGTTTCTTCTTTTTCGGCGCGGATTTCGTTTTGTTCTTTGTCGCCGAAACTGCTCGTTTCGTTTTTGCGGAGCTTGCCGGTTTGGAACCCTTCGATTTAGAAGCCGCTTTTGTCGCCTTGACCTTGTTAGACGATTTGGACGCAGGTTTTACAGTCGGCTTCCCTTTGGTTTGCGAAACGTTCTTCGATTTCGCGGAAGAATTCTTCCCTTGCAAAGCCGGAGAAGAACTTTGTTTTTCTTTGAGTGAAGAAACCCCACGAGACGACGAAAGAACGACCTTCTTTTTCGCCTCGTTCAACAACGCGTTCTTTTCCGCTTCGATTGCAGCCGCGCTCGGATAATGAAAGACGAGATATTCCAAGATCGTTCGGATGTTTTCCGCTTTCCGAACTTGATTGTAATTGCCCGGAATGTCAAACCACAGATCCCGTTCTTCTCCATAGATGGAAGAAGACGCCGGTAAAAAAATAAATTCTTTCAAAGGCGCAAGAGGATGAAAACGATCCATGAACAAAAACGTCTTGAACAATTCCTTCAAATACGGAGAACCGTATCGAAGACCCGTACCAGGAAGGATCGTAAACAAATGACTTCCGCGGAACGGAGTTCCCAAAGTAATCAAACCTCGGATCTTTTGACGACTCCGATCAGGAAGGAGCAGCGTCAAGAGCCCTCCGGTGTTATGAGCGATCAAAACGGATTTGGACGGAATCTGATCCATCTGCTTTGCGAGAATCTCGACCGCTTTTTTGGTGCTCCAGAAAAAAGGAGGGATTCTCAAAATTCTTGGTTGATAACCCTTCGTTTCCAGAGCGCGGCGCAGCTTGGAATAAAACAGAGTTCCCGAAAGATAACCCGTTACGATGTAGATATCCCCTCTCGCAAGATTCGGGTCCGTGCCGGTCGGAAACAACGAAGAGATTACAGAAACGATAAATTCCAAAATTTCCGATAGGAAGTAGAGAAACGTTCTAAAAGCGGATATGATTTTTTTCATGAGAATGGCTTGAAGTTATGGGGTGAAAAGACAAGACTGTCAGAGTCTTTCATGAAAACAAAGAAGCTGATTCTTTTCCTTTGGATTTTTTTCATCCTGCCTTCCGCTGTCTATTCAAATATACCGACGCACTCCGGGATGGAGAAAAATTTAAAGGAAGCCTGGGGAAAAAACTTTCCCGTTCCTTACACGAAACTTTTGAAACGGGATCTAACGGGAAAGGGCGTTCTCGTTTATAAAAAAACTCCCGAACGAACCGTTTATATTTATACGTATCTCGTCTTTCTTCCTCTTTACACGGAAAACGAAGAAGTTGCCAATGAAATTCCGGGCAAAGGAAGAGAAGTAAAGGTGAAACTCTTCTACGAACCTTCGAACCCGTCCGAGAAATTCTCGATCGAGTTCACCGAGTTCGACGAACAATACAACAGCAAATCGGTGGTGCGATGGATTCGATGAAAACGAAATCGGAGGAATTAATCCGAAATAAAATGTCTTCCGAAGGAATGTCGCAGACCTTCATTCAGGACTTTTTAAAAAAGACGGACCAGGTTCGAAACGGGGAAACCGGTATGGTTCGTTGGGAAGAAGTAGGCGATCTGGACCCCGTCAAGGACGAGATCACCCTCGAACGAATCGAAGCGGAACACGCGCCCGATCCGGAAATTCTCAAGAACTTGGTCGTCATCAAGTTGAACGGCGGACTCGGAACGTCGATGGGGCTTTCCGGTCCTAAATCCCTCATTCCTCTCAAAGACGGAATGTCGTTTCTGGAAATTTTCGCGAAACAATCGCAGGTCATTCAAAGCAAGTATAACGTGTCCGTGCCATTGATCTTGATGGACAGCTTCAACACACAAAAGGAAAGTCAGGCGGAACTGAAGCGGATCGGATTTTCCCAAAAGTTCGCGACTTCTTTTCTGCAACACAAGGTTCCGCGGATTCTCAAAGAGGACCTAACACCGATTTCGTGCCAGAACCCCGACGACGAATGGTGTCCTCCCGGCCACGGAGACATTTGGATTTCCCTTTTGGAAACGGGACTGCTTGATACTCTGATCGAAAACGGCTACAAGATCGCCTTCGTATCCAACGGGGATAACTTAGGTGCTACGGTTCATCCCGGAATTCTTTCCTATATGCTGAAGGAAAAACTGGAATTCTGCATGGAGATGACTCCGAAAACTCTCGCGGACAAAAAGGGAGGGGCGATCTACCGGAGAATCGTAAACGGAAAACCGGAAAACTATCAGTTACTCGAAACGGCTCAGGTTCCCGCGGATCACATGCACGAATTCGAAGGGCTCGGCAAATTCAGAACCTTCTCGACGAACAATCTTTGGATCGATCTCGTCGCTTTGAAAGAAAGAATTCTTCAGGGAAACTTCGAACTTTCTTTGATCGTAAATCCGAAAACCGTGGAAGGGAAAGAAGTTCTGCAACTCGAAACCGCGATGGGTTCCGCAATCCGTAATTTCAACCGCGTCAAAGGAATCATCATTCCGAGGGATCGATTCGCTCCGGTTAAAAAGTGCGAAGACTATTTGGTCCGCAGATCGGACGCATATCATTTGCGCGACGATTATTCCATCACCATGTCGGAAGAGAGAAAAAAATCGGCATTAGGCGAAGTTTTGATTTCATTGGATGACAAATTTTATAAGAAGATCCAGGATTTTAACCGTCTCTTTCCGGAAATTCCTTCTTTAGTGCGCTGCACTTCGCTTCAAGTCAAAGGAGAAGTGCTGTTTGATCGAAAAATCACGATTGTGGGTGACGTAACGATTGAGAATAACGGTTCCTCACCTCGTAAGATCTCGGAATTGAATTTAGGAATCTTCGAGTCCGGAAAATATTCCTTTTAGGCTTTACAAAGAAAATCGTCCATCGGATCTTTTTATTAGAACCTTCTTGATGGACGGATTTCAAATCCGCATTCCAACGGATCTTTTGAATACAAAGGCTAAAATGACAACTTCTAAAAGTCCGAAGATCCGCTCCTTTGACGAGGGGGAGATCGAACAATTTAAAAACGTATTCATCAATGAAAACCGAGGGAAACCCATCGTTCTTCTCCGGTTCCAGGATATAAAGTCCTTATCCTTTCTCGATTTTCTTCAACGTGTTCCCACCAAAATCTCCGAGCTGCATCCGGGCGCGGAAAATCACTATTCCTATTATTGTTACGGGGATAAGAAGAATCTTCTGATCGGGGTCGCTCCGATGCATACGACGGGTTCCAACGGGTTTTTAAACTTCGATTCGGTGTTAGGACGTTTCCGAGAGGTTTCGATCAAAAGCGGGTCTATGAATTTCGACTT
This sequence comes from Leptospira yasudae, assembly GCF_003545925.1. NCBI lineage: Bacteria > Pseudomonadati > Spirochaetota > Leptospiria > Leptospirales > Leptospiraceae > Leptospira > Leptospira yasudae. Next base: position 63,305 of record NZ_QHCU01000006.1, read on the forward strand.
CGGAATCGCAAGAACGCAGTGCAATTATATCTCCTACGTGGACGAGATCTTTCACGAGCTGGAAGTTTCTTCCCTGAAGAATTTAAAAGACAATCTGATTCGTTGGAGTTGGACCTATCTCAACCGGGTCAACGATTACTTCGCCGGTGAAAAGGCGGACGCGGTCATTCAGCCGATCATCCACTACAATCACAAGACGCACATGTATTCCATGAAGGGCGGGGAAGTATTCGTGGGCGGAGAAGCGTACGCGGGTTATGCGGACCTCATCCGCGATATTCCGCACGATCAGGATTTGAACCGGATCGAGCTTTTGATTTTGGAAAAGCTGACCATGTGCTGCAACGGCGCGCCCGGTCTTTTGAAGTTCAACATTTCTCCTCAGACTTTGATCGATACCTTCGATACGGACGAGAAGGTCACGCGTTTTCACAACCTTCTTCTCAATCAAAACTTGAATCCGGCTCTCGTGAGAATGGAACTGATCGAAAAGCCGTACGAAGAGGAAAACATCACTTTGAAAAGCGTCTGCAAACGTTTCTGGAATTTCGGAATCAGTTTCGCGGCGGATGATTTCGGAGTCAAAAGTCAGAGCCACCAGATCGTTCTGGATTTGGGGGAAATGATCAAGGAATTCAAACTCGATCCGATCAGCTTCAAGTTCAAAGCGGATCAGGACCTAACGAAGTTCTTGGACAACCTTGCGTTTATCGATTATTGCAGAAGACTTTCGGACAACAGGGAAGCGATCATCACGGCGGAAGCGCTCGAAGACATCGATTCGCTCAACTTTCTCATCACGCACCAAGTTTATTATTTTCAAGCCAATCTATTCTGCACGAAAATCTCCATCGAAGAATATAAGGAAATCTTTAAGGACATGCAGAATCTTCCCGAAGCGGTCGTGAATAAAGTCCTGAACTCCGAGGAACTTCTTCTGCAACTGAAAGAAAAGGGAAATATCTTTAAACTCGCCAAAGACCTGAAACTCCTTGTTTAAAACAAGATCCTCTCTATCGTTTCGTTTTTATCCTGCTTCGTATGTATTTGTATAAGAAAGCTCCCGACGCTCCCGCCATAGCCGAAACCATCGCAGCAAACAAACAAAAAATTCGAAAAGCGAACTGAATGTCCATCCCTATACAGTACAAAAGGTATAGCAGAACGATTAAGAGCGAGATTGCGAAAAAGATCGGAAGCTTACGGATCGGACCTAAGATATGGGTCATAAAAAAGAAAACAATCAGCGACCCGACTCCCCATACTACGGCGGTTAAAAGCATATTCGCATACGGAAATTGCCAATCAATACCCAAAGTTTTTCTGTACCCGAACAGAATGGATCGCTCCGTAAAACCGCCCAATCGTAAATTGGGAAACGATTGAAAGGCAAGGACTTCGGCAGTGTCGATCAAAAGCAGCGCAATCAGAGGAGTCGCGAAACCGTATATCCATCCGTTTTTTGCACGTTGATTCTTATCTTCATTCATAAGTCGTAAAAATAGAAAAAATCCCGCCGCCGATTGTCGACAAGCGGGATTCGATCTTATTCTAAACGTATCGATTTAAAAACCCGCGAACGGTTTCCAACCGCGGCTTTTCAACTCGATTGAAACTTGTGTTCGAAGCGATTTCCTAAATCATTCTTTCAAAAACGAAAGATTCGATTTTTGATTTACGATGCTCGGATCCTTCATCGTAACCGAAAGCGCGTCTCCGGTTTTTTCGATCTCGATCTTGAATTTTCCGTCCTTATCGATGATCGGGGATTCCTCCACGTATTTCCCTTCGAAGATTTTTTTCTTGTTGAACTTAACCGTATAATTGACGTTATCCGAGCTTTCGATTTCCAGAAGAACCTGGCTCACACCGTTGCTTCCGTCCCATGCCATCGCCGTCCAAGGCCCTTTGAACTTCTCCAGAGTTGAATCTCCGCCGAAGGTTCTTTTCTTAGGAGCGGTCACGGCCGTAGAAAGCACGGCGGAAACCGGCAATGAGTTCCCGCTTTCTCCACCGAGATCGGTCTTGGAGGTCACTGAATACAAAAAGAGAACTTCTTTTTCGGGAACGTCGGCTACGTACGAATTCTTATTCCCCGCAGAAGCCAAAAAGGTCCATTTGGATTCCCCTCTCTTCTTGCGAAAAACATAATATTCCGATGCGTCCTTGGTCTTATCCCAAGTCAGGCTGATCTTGCCTGCCTTTGCGTCCAGAACTCCTTTGAGGTTTTCCGGAGAAGGTAATTTTACCCCTCTTTGTTTGTTCGGGTCCGTGAATCCGTAAGCAAAACTGGAAAACGGGCCGTTCTTTCCTTCCAAGTTCACCGCGGTTACGGAGTAATACGCGTATCGCGCGGGAAGATTCTCATCGATGAATTCTTCCGATCCGGTTTCGGAAATTTTTTCCCAAGCGCCGCCTCCGATCCAACCGGACTTCACGTATCGAAAGATGTAATACTTGGATGCGCCGGAAACCTTCTGCCATTTCAACTCGATCTTATTTTGATACGAACCTCGGCTCGCAGTCAACCCGAGAGGTTTTGCGGGAGGAGTTTTCGGTTGCGCGGTAAATCCGCTCGCAGCGTCCGAAGGTTCTCCCGTTTTTCCGTTGAGTTTTGCGGAAACGACGTAGATTTCCACGACGCCTTTTCTCGCGGCGGAATTGTCCACGTAATTGTTGATCTTGGAATTTCCGATCGGGTTATACCGTTTCTGAGTTTTATTCCATTTAAAAATCTGATATTCGGAAGAAGCGTCTCCGGGTTCCCAGGCAAGTTCGATCTTGTTATCGTATTGTCCTTGTGTCGCTTTCACTCCGAGAACTTTCGGAGGAGGTTTTAATTCTTCCGTTTTCGCGAAACCGACCACTTCTCCTTCGGACAAATCGGAAGAGGAAGAATCCGTCAGCGTAAGAATCTTATATCGATACGCGAGATTCGGCTGAACTCCGTCGTCGTTGAAGCTGTTCGTTCCGGATAAACCGATCTTTGCAAAACCGGAATCTCCCGGACCCTTTCTGTGAATCTCGTAACCGATCGCACCCGGAACGATTTCCCAATTGATCAAAACCTTATCGGTAAAACTTCCCTGCGATGCGGTGATCGACGCGGGTGCAACCGGATTGGAATCGCTTGCAACGCTCGTAGGTTCCGGCGTGTTGGAATCGGGTTTGCCCTGATCGCTGACGGTTTCCACTTGATCGATCATCACAAACGCGCCCTGGCAGATTCGGGTAAACCAACGATAATCGATATAACCGTACCCTTGATCGCCCCAATCCGTTCCCCAAGAGTTGATGAACTTCACAGCGTTTTTAGAATCGTCGTAACCGACAAGAGCGATCGCGTGACCTCCGTAAGTTTTACCGAGTCCGTCTTTGTAGATCTGATTTCCTTTGATATTGAAGAAATTCTCATATACCAAAATTCCGGCGACCACGGGCTTTCCTTCCGCGAGCTGGGCTTTGATCTCGCTCATATCGGTCGTCTTCACGCGTAAGAATTCTTTCGCCTTGTATTTTGCGGCGGCGGCGATCGCGGCTTGCGGAGGACGCGCTCTGTAATCGGCGGGATTGTAAGGCATGGTTTCCCAAGGAGCCGCGCCCATTTCCACCATCACGCGCATCGCGTCGGAGATCAAAGAACCGTTGTCCCTTCCTCCGTTGATCTGATTGTAGATAAACGCGGGAGAAAAGACTTTGCTGTAGTCCGGAGTTCCGCCGGCGGTCCGCAAAGACCAATCCTTGGAATTCTTTCTTTCGATGTATTCTTGAAAACTTTTCGTCGCGTAAGCCGTGGACCAAGCGACACAGCTGCCTTGTTCGCCTTGATTTCCGACGGGAGGCATGGAAGAGGACAAGTCGACGCTGGAAGCAAGACCTCTGTGAGAGATTCCGTACGGATTCGTTTCCTTCAAAGAAGAAAGAAGTTCGGAAGATTCCTGCTTCATTCCGAGCCCGCGCACGGACGGTTGAGCGGAAACGGAAGAATACGCCGTGAACAAAAGAACGAAAGATAAAATAGTATATTTTAAAATTCTCATATACGTTTCCTCTTATTCTCCTTTTTGAGCCTGAATCGCTTCCCGGATTTTGTCTTCGGTCTCTCTGGAATATTCCTTAAACGCGAAAGGATGCGGTTCGTAGAGAGCGATCAAGGAGGACTCGTTCCCCTTGCTGTCTTTTACTGTTTTTTGATTTAAGAATAGGATGTAATCTCCTTCGGGAGGAGCGGCCTTCAGCCATTTCCCCAAAAGTTCGGGGAAGATCATAAAACCGATTTCGAATTTAGCCGGAAGTTTTTCGGCGCCTTTCCAAGGTTTTAAAATTTCGACGGTGGCGGTCACCGAAATCGAAGTTTCGGAAATTTTTTTCTCGCGGACGTTCGTGATCCGAGTCAACGCGATATAATCTGAATTCTTAACCTGAGTTTCGAGCGTGGGAGGAGTGGGCACCGACCAAAGCGGCAATGTTATTATAAGTAAACCGATCCAAGCAAACGCTTTTAGATTCATCTTTGTCTCCATCTGGCCGATTCTTTTCGACCAAGGGTGAAGTATGAACCTTCAAATGGACACCGCAAGAAATTTTTTAATTTTTAAAAGCGTATGCGCGTTTCGTTTCTTTCCAAAGAAGCGAAAAAAATTTCGCGAACGGGAACTTTATAAAACGAACTTTCTAAGATCGAAGGAGAACCTCAATCTTCGAGATTGAAGGAAATCGGAACCCGATGCGACATCTTGGTCGGTCTTCCTTGAACGTATCCCGGACTCCAACGAGCCAGTTTCACGATCTTGATCGCCGCTTCGTCGAATCCGAATCCGGCTTTTCCGGAAGCGATCTTGGCTCCCTGCAAATTTCCTTGTTCGTCGATTTGCACGATCACCACGACTTGTTTGGAAACGATCCCGGCCGATTTCGCCTGCGGAGGGAAGAAATCTCTGAGATCAAAGTCGATGATCGGAGTCGGAGTTTTATCTCCGTTGTAAGAAAATAAGAATCCGTCCTTATCGGTTCCGTTTCCGGAAAGAGCGTTCGGATTGAGATCCTCGTCGATGGGATCATCCGCGTTTTGATTGGAACCTTCCACCCATTCCTGTTTTTCCACCGGAGCGGGAGAAGAAGTTCCTCCGATCAATTCGGGGGGAATGTCTTCCAAATCGACTTCTACGTCCTGAGCTTCCAAGTCGTCGGAAGAAATCTCCGACTCGGGAATGTACGTCGCGATGAAATACGCTCCGATCGTAAGGGAATGCAGGGCAAAGGACGCAATCAGACAAAAACGGAACAATCCGAATTCGACGATCTTCTGTTTGATTTCAGGAACGCTTACCATTCTATCTTTCCCGTTTTGTCTAACGTTTTACCGAAAGAGCAATTTTTGTGACGCCCGCTTTGCGGATCACTCCCATCGTTTCCGCGATCTTCCCGTAAGGAAGGGAAGAATCCGCCGAAAGAGTCAGACGCATATTCGGTCTGATCTTGGAATCCCGTTCGAGATGAGCCTTCAATCGTTCGATCGAAGTATCCGCTCCTTCCAAAAGAATCTTACCGTCCTTGGTCAAAGCGACCTGAACCGATTGAGCTACGTTCGGATCCGCGGCTTCCACTTTCGGAAGGTTGATGTTGATGGATTCTTTTTTTAAGAAGTTCGCGGTGACCATAAAGATCACCAGAAGAACCAGAATCACGTCCACCATCGGGGTGATATTGATATTGCCTATTTCTTCTCCGTCGCCGGAGGGAGCAGAGCCTGCCATATTCGAATTCTCCTTATTCTATTTCTTGCGAGAAAGACTTGCAAGAAACTCTCTGGAAAGAATCTCCAAATTTGCCTGAATCACTTTCAACTTACGGGTAAAATAGTTGTTCGCCATTACCACGGGAATCGCGACACCCAGACCTGCTGCGGTCGCCAAAAGAGCGGTGGAGATACTTCTCATTACGAACTCGGCTCCGGTGCTTCCTAAAGTTCCCAATCCGTAGAATGCCTTGATCACACCGAGAACCGTTCCCAAAAGACCGATAAACGGAGCGTTGTTTCCGAGAGTGTTCAGGATCGGAAGATGATTTTCCAAATCCACGCGTTCGCCGATGATTCTTCCTTCCTGCAGTTCGGAAAGAGCGTCGTGACCGACTTCGTAATGTTCCGCGGAAAACTGGGAAAACTTCGCGTAGACATTGCCCGGATTTTCCGAAGCTACGGTTTTAACCGCGCCGAAATCTCCCTTTCTGATTTCGGAAGTTAAGATGGGTAGAATTGCGTCCGTGTTTCTAAGACTTTTGCGAAAGATAAGAATTCTTTCGGTGCCTACTGCGAGAGCGACGATACTTGCTACGAGCATCACTATAAAGATGAACGTCTCGCCGTATTCAACTAAATACATAGTCATAATTTTGGATCCTCTAAATATTCTTTATTTTTTAAAACCGACATCAAAGTCACTCGATTTTCACCGTGTTCTTTTTTCAGAAGCTGTTCCTCATTCTCCCGAAATGCTCACACAGGTTTTTGTGCAGGAAAACGTTCCGGTGGAGAGTCCCGATATCTGAGAAAGCCCGCTTTCCCCGCAGGTTCCCGCGGAATTTTTATTCACCCAATACGAACGGTTGCAATCCATCACGCAGGCCTTGGCGCGGGGAGTAAACTTCGCGAATGTCGCGGAATTCACGAGGCTATTGCAGAAATTCTGATACGTTCCGATGGACGCGTCTCCTCCGCTGAACAAGGTTACGATCGCAAGTTCAGAAAGCGGAGTAGGCAGATCGGGAGCCTGATTCAAACAAGTCTGAGCCGCCTGCAAAGAAGCGACGCAAGACTGGATCGGGTCCGTAGGAGGCAGAAGCAGATACTGAAGAATCACTCTCTTTTCGTTATCCCGGTTGAAACTGTCGTCATCGTTCGGAAGGTTGTTACAGTTCCAAATTACGTACGCGATTACCAAAACGTTAAAAACGTTTCTTGTTATCTTTTTAAGAAGAGTGAACGGATTCCGTTTCATTAGAACTTCACCTCGATCCCGATGTTAAAGAAAGGAATGACCGTTCCGCCCGGAAGCGTCAGAGTTCCGAACGTCTGCGACGGTTTCGGGTTGGTCGCAGAGTAAGGACGCGTAACGTCGAAGTCTTGCCCGGCGACGTTCTGCCTCATATACACGTTGATCACTTCGAAGAACGTATTCACGTAACCCCATTCGTAGTTTAAGAATCGGTCGATCCGAATGTCCAACCTGTGATAGTCCGCCATACGTTTCGTGTTCGTATAATCCGCGAGATACGGGTTGTTCGCGGAAGTCGGAATCCAAATCGTTTGGTTGTTGGCCGGATTGGAAAATCTACCGCCGTCGTCCCCGACGATCGGAGTGATCGGCATGGAAGTCAGATAAGACCATCTCGCTCCGAACTGCCAATCCTGACTGAATCTCCAACCGAAAACCATGTTGATGATATGAGTTCGGTCGTAGTTGTATAAGGTTTCTTTCGAGTTGTGATAGGTCTGCGCGAGAAGCCTTTGTTCCGGTCCGGTCGCAACGGGAGCCATGATTCCGTCGGGCTTGTAAATATTAGGATTTCTGAATGTTTGCGACCAAGTGTAGGAAATCCATCCGAACCAATCTCTCGTTCCGGGCGCCGCGGTTTTGCGGATCACGAATTCGTATCCTCTGGAATGACCCGTTCCGTTGTTCGAATAGTTCAGAGGTTTGTTCAAGACGTAAGGTTGTAATACTCTTCCGTACTGATCCGCGTTCTTTCCGATAAAATCGGTGACATACGGATCGTCCACGATCAGATTGGAGAATTCCTGTTTGAATACTTCTCCCTTGACCTGCCAATCGGAAGTGACTTGTTGATCGATTCCCCCGCCGTATTTGAACGCCTTTTGAAACTTCAGGTGAGGGTTTCCGCTTTCTTCGGAGAATTGAGTCGTTAACGGAAAGTTAAAGTGATCTCCCGCACCTCCGAATACGGTGGTTCCCTTTCCGATTCCCTCGAACTTGTAGGAAAGTTGCGCCTTAGGACCCAAGGCCCCGTTTTTGATATAAGGGATGTAATCGTATCTCGCTCCCGGTTCAAAGAGCAAACCGCCGAACTTGAACTTCATCGTAGTATAAGCGTTGTAGTATTTGCTTCGTACCCGGTTCGTATCTTGGACGGTTCGAAAGTCGGGACTCGCCGTGTCATACGGGTTCGGGTCGGGGTTGTTCGGATCGGTTTGTTGGATCGTGCTTCCCGTCGTTTTGTAATTCAAGAAACGTACTTCGGAACCGAACTCCAGCGTGAAGTGCTTGTTCGGATCCCAATACGCGTCCTGACGAATCCCGTTGTAAGCCCCGCTTCCTCGTTGTTTTCCTTTGATGGAACCCAAGGAAACGTTGTAATCCACGAACGGATCGTAGCTGATAACCGTGATCCGATTGGAGAAGTTTTCGACCGGTCTCCAAGTATAACGAATCGCTTGTGTGCGATAGCCCTGGCCCGCGGAAAGATTTCCGCCCGCAAACGCGGCGAGCTGATCCTTGGTAGGGTCGTTCTGCGGTTTGGCGGGAGGATTGAGCGCAAAGTCGTCCTTTGCGGTCAAAGAATACAACGAGATTTGATGTTGATCGTTGAAGTTATAGACCATCTTCACTTGAGAATCGGTGTAGCGAGGCAGACGAACTCCGTCCGGAAGAAGACTTCCGCCCGACATGGTGCCTAACGTCTCGAACGTCTTGTCGATATAACCGACTTTCACCGCGCCGAGAATATAACCTTTCCCGCCCGCAAACGTGGTCTGGTAGTTCGCGGAAGCCGCCCAAAGAGAAGTCAAAAAATTTCCCTGAGAACGTTCCACCTTATCGGGAGATTCGATTTCGATCACCCCTCCGAGTGCGTTGTTGAAGTTCGCGGGGAGAACTCCCGTGTAAACGTCCATGGACTTGATCAAGTTCCCGTTGATCGTCGCGGTCAAACCGTCGAAGTGAAACGGATACAAGATCGGAAGATCGTCGTAGAGATAAAGGTTCGTGTTCGGGTCCGCGCCTCGGAAAACGTAGTTACTCGCACCGCCTCCGAAGGCGGAAACGGGAACCACGCCGGGAATCGTTTCGATCGCGCGGAGGGGTTCGCCGAATGTTCCCGGCATCCGTTTGATTTCCTCGAAGCGAAGTTTGGTACGGGACATGAGTTGTTTTTCCCGTTCACCCGTAACGTTGATTCCGCCTTTGGAAACTCCGCCGCCTGCGGAAGAAGCTTTGTCCGTATAAAGAACGACGGTTTCGGAAGTATCTCCGACCTCTTGTCGGATTTCCTGCATCCCGGTGTCTCTTAAGATCCGGAACGTGTATGTTCCGGGAGAAGGAACGACCGCTTGAAAGTAACCTTCCGCATCGGTCTGATAAAATTTCTTGGTTTCCGAAAGACGAACGGTGATGTTCGCTTCTCCCGCGCTTTTATTGCGGGAATAAACTCGGCCTCGAAAGGAAACTTCCGCAAAGACCTCCGCCATCGGAATCGTAAGGAAAATGAAAAATAAAAACGGAATCCGTTTTCCAAACTTCGCGGCTCGTTGTGTGGATCGTTCGAACATCTTCATCGTTTGCCTTACTGTATTTTAGTTTTTACGAATGTTTCCTGGAAGTTGAGATACCATGGAATATCGTCGAGAGGTTTGTCCACGTAGAGCAGAACACAGGCGAAAGGATAAGAAACAAAAGGACATTCCGATCTTGTGATCGCGATCGTGCATAGATCCAGATTTTTTTGCTGAACTTCTTCGAATATAATCGGGAAGGGCTGAGGAATCGGAGTTCCGCACTTGTTCGCCAAATAACTCGCCGCCGCATACATCTGACTCTGCGAATCTCCCGCAGAAACGACTTCCGGTCTCACACAGTTCTGAGCGAAAACCAGTGCGGTTAAAATCCAAACCAACGGGAGAATTCTCCCGCTCAAAACGAACGGTTTCGTTTTGAAAAAGAAAATCCGTTTTTTCAGAAGATTCCGAGAATGCGACCGAAGGTTCGTCGCAAAGCCGCATTTCCCAAAAACATTCAAAAAACGGAATGTATTGGCCGCGGCCGAGGGACGGCTCGAAAAAACATTCGGAGAGTTGAATAAACGATGTAAGAACATATCAATCCTTCTTTTTCCCGCCGACGGAAATTCCGCCGGACTCCTGGCCCGCATTGGAGGAACGTTTTCCGCCGCCTACGCTGATTCCTCCGGAAGAAGATTCCGATTTGGAATTTTCATCCTGAGATTGGGAAGCGGACGTTTCCGCGGTTTCTTTCTTGCGCTGCTCTTCCAATCTCAGTCGTTCGGATTCTTCCTTATTGCCGATCACGCTTCCTTTTACTTTCAAAACGGAAACCGTTCCCAAAGGAAACATAACGTGCGTTTCGTGCCAAACCTTGATGCCCACGAGACTTCTTCCGCCGGGAACTTTCTGGACCGCCTGACTCATCGCATAATCGATGCTAATCGGATTCGTGATCGGAATCAAACCGAACACGAAGAACGTGGAGGATTCTCCCTCCGCTTCTTCCAGAATGTCGTACCCGCTCGTGCGGATGATCGTTGCGGATTCGTAAATACCGGGGGAACGTACGCGTCCTCCCGGTTCGAACAAGGTCGCGCCCATACAATTCCCGAGAAGGGAAACGATCAAAACGGAAAAGAATCCTATGAGAAGATTCTTATTTTCTTTTTTTACCGTTCTGGTCATTTTGATCCTCGAATTTGATCGCTTCCGCATTGATATGCAGCCTGTTGATGGTGAGGAAAAGAAGAATGTATTTATCAGTCCAATAACGGATGTTGATGAGAGCGTCCGCTTCTTTTTCGGTCAACATCGCGGTAACGACCTTATCGATCGGAGGTTCGGAAAGAGGAACGCCGATGATCGCCATGTCGAACGTGTTCCAAGTTTTGTGACCTTCAACGGGACCGATCACCTTGTATTTGCGGTCCGCCACCGGAATATTACTCGTGGCGATTCCCGCCGACGAAGTCGCGCAATTCGCCAAAATCAAGGAAATCAAAAATACGGATAGAATTTGAAAAGCTTTCACGGTACCTGCCTGCAACCCAAGTTCGCTGATAATCCCGAGACGTTCTTTTTGTTTTTGTGTCCCAAGAACAGTATATCTACCAGATACTATCTGTCAGATACACATGCAAGAATAAATTTTTTCCTATGCGAATCGGATCGAATCCTTTTGATAAATTGTATTCTTCATTTTCCGAAAGGAATGACAATCTCATAGAAAAAAAGTTCCGTTTTTGGAAAAAATAGAATTCGAAAAAAGAGGTTTTAAAGGCGAGTGGCGATGATTTCGGGAACAAATTCCCGCTTGAGAAGGTCCGAAAAAACCTAACCCTGGAGCCGTTTGCGATATTCCGCGATCAACTTCTCCGCGGCTTGAAAGGAACTGATTCGATGACGACTAACTTTGTCTTCGAGATCCGCGTATAAATCCTTCATACGTGTATAAAAATCGCTCATCAAATGTTCCGAAACGGTTTCTTCCAACCAATACTTGGCCTGATTCGTTCTTCGAATCTCGAAGGTTCCGTTGGACTTTACGGTTTTCTCATATTCCTCGATTTGCTTCCAAATTTCTCCGATTCCCTCTCCGGTTAAAGAAGAACAGGAAAGAACTTTGGGAATCCAACCATTTTCGTGCGATGGAAAAAAGTGAATCGCGGATTGAGTTTCAATTCTCGTAGCCTCGGATCTTATTTTGTTGTCTCCGTCCGCTTTGGTTACGGCGAATAAATCCGCCATTTCCATAATGCCTCGTTTGATTCCTTGCAATTCGTCTCCGGCTCCCGCGATGAGAAGAAGCAAAAACAAATCCACCATGGAATGAACCGCCGTTTCGGATTGTCCGACTCCGACCGTTTCGACGAAGATCGTATCAAAACCAGCGGCCTCGCAGAGATAAATCGTTTCTCTCGTTTTACGCGCAACTCCGCCTAACGAATCTCCGGAGGGAGAAGGGCGGATGAACGCGGATTCGTTTCGGGAAAGTTCGGACATTCTCGTTTTGTCTCCGAGAATACTTCCTCCCGAGATTTGACTCGAAGGATCGATGGTCAGCACGGCCAACTTCCTTCCTTGAGAGATCGTATGCATCCCGAAGGACTCGATGAACGTGCTTTTTCCGACTCCGGGAATGCCCGTGATTCCGATGCGGATCGATTTACCGGAATGAGGAAGACATGCGTCTATGATTTTTTCCGCGAGTTCTTGGTGATCGGCACGAGCGCTTTCGACGAGCGTAATCGCACGGCTGAGCATTACGCGGTCCCCGGCGAGAATTCCTTTTACGAATGCTTCCGCGGATGGAAGAGCCTTTCTGGAAATTCCGGTGGATCGGATTCCTCCGCTCGAAGGAATCCCCGATTGTTCTCCAGAACTCAAAGACGATTCTTCCCTTAGGCGTTTACTTTAGAAGTTTCTAAATCTTGAATGAGAAGTTCCAGAATATCCGCGGCGGCCTTGGAAATTTTCGTTCCCGGTCCGAAGATGCCCGTAACTCCCGCCTTATAAAGAACGTCGTAGTCCTGCTGCGGAATCACTCCGCCCGCGATGACCATGATGTCTTCTCTTCCGAGTTTTTTCAGTTCGCCGATGACTTGCGGAACGAGGGTTTTATGACCCGCCGCCAAACTCGAAACTCCGAGAATATGCACGTCGTTTTCCACGGCTTGTTTGGCCGCTTCCGCAGGAGTTTGAAAGAGAGGTCCTATATCGACGTCGAATCCCATATCCGCAAAACTTGTGGAGATCACCTTCGCACCTCGGTCGTGTCCGTCCTGTCCCATCTTGGCGACCATGATTCTCGGACGACGCCCTTCCAAAGTAGCGAACTTGTCCGAAAGGGTTTTCGCTCGTTTGAAATCAGGATCGTCTTCGATTTCGGAGGAATACACACCCGAGATCGAACGAATCGTAGCTTGATATCTTCCGAATACTTTTTCCATAGCGTACGAAATTTCGCCGAGCGTCGCGCGTTTGCGGGCCGCGTCCACCGCGAGCGCGAGAAGATTTCCTTCCCCGCCTCCGGCGCATTTCGTGATCGCTTCGAGAGCGGAAGTCACGTCGGCGTTGTTTCGATTTTTCTTCAGTTCCTGCAATCGGCGGATCTGGGATTCGCGGACAGCAGTATTATCGATATCTAATATGTCTAAAGGCTTTTCTTCCTTCGCCTTGTATCGGTTGACTCCGACGATCACGTCTCTTCCGGAATCGATCTTGGCTTGTTTACGGGCGGCGGCTTCCTCGATTCTCATTTTCGGAATTCCGGTTTCGATCGCCTTTGCGATTCCGCCCAACTTCTCGACTTCTTCGATCAGTTCCCAAGCGCGGTGCGCGAGAGAATGCGTCAAAGATTCCACGTAATACGAACCGCCCCAAGGATCGACGACACGATGAATGTTCGTTTCTTCTTGGAGAAAGATCTGCGTGTTTCTTGCAATTCTCGCGGAGAAGTCGGTCGGAAGCGCGATCGCTTCGTCGAGCGCGTTTGTGTGAAGCGATTGCGTGTGGCCGAGAGCCGCAGCCAATGCTTCGATGCAAGTTCTTGCTACGTTGTTGAACGGATCTTGTTCGGTCAAACTCCAACCCGAAGTCTGACAATGGGTTCTGAGTGCGAGAGACTTTAGATTCTTAGGATTGAATTGTTTTACGAGTTTCGCCCAGAGAAGACGTCCGGCCCTCATCTTTGCGATTTCCATAAAGTGATTCATTCCGATCGCCCAGAAAAAAGACAAACGAGGAGCGAACGTATCCACGTCCATTCCCGCTTTGATCCCGGTTCTGAGATATTCCAGACCGTCTGCGAGAGTGTAGGCGAGTTCGATGTCCGCCGTAGCCCCCGCTTCCTGCATGTGATACCCCGAAATCGAGATCGAGTTGAACTTGGGCATAAAGTCCGAAGTGTATTTGAAGATGTCGGCGATGATCTTCATCGAAGGAGAAGGCGGATAAATATACGTGTTCCGCACCATGAATTCTTTCAGAATGTCGTTCTGAATCGTTCCCGAGAGTTTATCGGCGCTGACACCTTGTTCCTCGGCGGCTACGATATAAAACGCTAATATAGGAATCACCGCTCCGTTCATCGTCATCGATACGGACATTTGATCCAGAGGAATCTGATCGAAGAGAATCTTCATATCGAGGATCGAATCGATCGCAACACCGGCCTTACCGACGTCGCCGACCACGCGCTCATGATCGGAATCGTATCCTCTGTGAGTCGCCAAGTCGAAGGCGACCGAAAGGCCTTTTTGTCCAGCGGCTAAGTTTCTACGATAGAATGCGTTGGATTCTTCCGCTGTGGAAAAACCCGCGTACTGACGAATCGTCCAAGGTTGTTGGACATACATCGTGGAATAAGGACCGCGCAAATACGGTGGAATTCCCGCTGCGTAGTCGAGGTGTTCCATCTTTGCGATGTCTTCCGCGGTATAAACCGGTTTTACGGGAATTTTTTCGGGAGTATTCCACAGGGTTTGTTCGATGGAAGTAAACCCTAAATCACCGAGTGCGGACTTCTCCCAATCGGATTTGGAAATCTTTCCGTTTTCCTGTGGCGCATAACGTTTTGGGTCAAAACTCGGACGTTTCATTGGATGCCCAGCCTTTTCTGAATGGACTTCAGAGTTTCTAAATGTTGGGATTTGACGTGGATGAAAAATTCGATCCCTTTGGATTTCAGAGAATCGATTTGTTCCGTCGGATTTCCCGCTACGATTCCGATTAAATTCGGGTATTGTTTTTTCAAAACCGCAAAGGTAGAATCCACAAAACCCACGACCTCTTCGTCGCTCGTGCAGAAGACCACGACATCGGCGTTCGTTTCTTTCAAACCTTGCAAGGCTTCTTCCGGAGTGGAATAACTTCCCGGATCGACGACCTTGGTTCCCGCGCAAGCGAGAAAGTTTTGGGAGAAGATCGTGCGCGCCTTTTTCATCTTCAGATCGCCCATCGGCAAAAGAAGGACGGTCGGAGTTTTACCCGACTTCTTCGCATAGGCTTCCGTTTTCAAACGGATCTCTTCGATTCCGGCACCGGCTCTAAATTCGGCGATCGTTTCGCAAACGATTTCGCCCGCCACGCTTTCGATATCGCCTAACGTTTTGCTTTGATTGAGTTCGGGAACCCGATCTTCTCCGTTCGGATATTGATTGGTTCCGAGAAGAATTTCCTTACGGTTCGCGAGATTCTCCTCTTTCTTCTTTCGGGACTCGGAAATTTTCTTTTGAAGGATTCCTTTTTTGACGGCTTCGAGAAATCCGCCCGCGGATTCGATCTCGCAGAAAATTTCCCAAGCCTTTTTGGTGATCGAATCGGTGAGCGATTCGAGATAATACGAACCTGCGGCGGGATCGACCACCTTGTCCACGTGCGATTCGTGCTTCATCAGAAGCTGGATGTTTCTCGCGATTCTCAGAGAGAAGGAATCGCCCGTTTTCAACACGCTGTCATACGGAGAAACGCTGATCACTTCGCAACCGCCGATCGCTGCGGACATCGCCTCGGTCGTAGCGCGAAGCATATTCACGTTTGGATCATACGCGCTGTAATTGTAACGGCATGTCTGCGCGCTTAAAAATGCGTGTTGTGAAGATTCTTCCTTGGGGCCGAATTCTCGGATGATTTCGGACCAAAGAATTCTCGCGGCGCGGAACTTTGCGATTTCCAAAAAGTAATCCGGTCCGATGGAGAATTCGAACATCAACTGGGAAGCGATCGTATCCACGGACATTCCCGCTTCTCGAAGTTGTTGCACGTATTCCGCCGCGGCCGCCAATGTAAACGCGAGTTCTTCCGAAATCGTGGAGCCGCCGTCCCGGAACGTGGAGGAGGTCACCGACAAACCTCTGTAATGCGGCCAAGAGGAAGCGAACGTTTCTAAAATTTCTTTGAGACCCGCGATGGAATGTTTTCCCGATCTTCCGTGTTTGAGAAGAATTCGATACGGATCGTATCCAAGTCCTCCGACAAGAACCTTGCCCTTCGGAAGCCAAGAGAAAATTTCCGGTGAACGTTCTTCCGCGATAAAGTGAAGCGTCACCTGATCGAAGGGGAGTCCGTCGATCAGCGCTTCCAGATCCTTGGAAGAATTTACGGGAATTCCGCGTTGCGGAGTCGTTTTATTTTCGATGATAAATCCGATCGCCGTAACTCCGTTGGCCGCCGCTTCTTTGGCGAGTTGATTGGCTTGGGCCACCGTCGGAGAATCGAAGTCCTGACGGATGCTCCAATCCTGCACGAGCTTGCGTGTGGATCTTGCAAACGGAAAGGTTCCGGGAAGATTGGAAGTCAGCCATTGTTTGTCGGCGATATCGTCCTTGGTATAAACGGGTTGGATCTTAAACCCTTCCGCGGTTTCCCAAACTAACTTCTTCTCAAAGTCGGCGCCCTTGAGATCTTTTTGAATGAGTGCAATCCAGGATTCCCGAGTGACAGGCGGGAAGTCCGTAAATAGTTTCTGGTCTGCCATTTGATTTTTTCTCTTTGATCGAGACTTTTACAAGGCTCTCTTTCTAGGGAACCCTGCAAGACTGGCGTGTAAAGTCAAAAACCCGTCCTCAATTCTCATTTTTGGTTTTGAGGTAATGGGGGATCGAGGCCAAAATCGAAAGCGTAAGAGTTCCCACAATCACTCCTAAAGAAACCAAAATCGGAATGTGAACCTCGTGTCCGAAAACGTACGGCGAAAAAAGCGGAAGCAACAGCTTGATTCCTACGAACGCGAGAAGAACGCTAACGCCCCGTTTCAAAAAGATAAACAGCTCCATCACGCCTGAAAGCATAAAATACAGGGAACGAAGTCCGAGGATCGCGAAGATATTGGAAGTATAAACGATAAACGCATCCGTCGTGATCGAAAAGATCGCGGGAATCGAATCGAGCGCGAACATGATATCGCTGAACTCAACAATGAGCAGAGTGATGAAGGTGGAAGTAAACACATACTTTCCGTGTTCGGTCACGACGAACTTTTCGGGATGGTGCGCCTGACTCATCGGAAGAAACTTTTTCGCGAACTTGATCACGGGAGAAGATTCCGGATGAAAGTCTTCGTCTTCCTGATGCGTGAACATCTTCGCGGCGGTATAAAGAAGAAGAATTCCGAACAAGTAGAGAATCCAGTTGAACTGAGAAATCAATCCGGCGCCGATAAAAATCATGATCGCGCGGAAAATCAACGCGCCGATGATTCCCCATTTCAAAATCAGAGGTTGATACTGAGGCGTTATCCGAAACTTCTGAAAGATCATGATAAAGACGAAGAGGTTATCCACCGAAAGGGAATATTCCAAAAGATATCCGGTGATGAATTCGAGGGCCTTCGTTTTACCGCGCTCCGGATCGTTCGGAGCCTGATCCATCACGTAGATCAAAATGCTAAACGAAATCGCGAGACTGAACCAGAAGAGAGACCAGTAAACGGATTCTCGGAGAGGAATTTTGTGGGCTCTTTTGTTTAAAACGAAGAGATCCAGATAAACGAGAAGACCTAAAACCACCGTGAAGATAACGACTAAGACGAATTCTCCCGAACTCCAATATCCCATAATCCCTCTATGTTTTCCGATTCTTGGATGACAGAATCGTAGCTCTGTACAAAATTACAATCCCAATTCCCAGAAAGAAGGCTCAGATGATTTTACTCTTATTTTCGATCACCGCTTTGATTCAATTGCTCGTTTCCTATTTTTTTCCGGGCGAAGTCGCTCTCAAATTGGCGACCAAAGTCATACCGATTCTCATTTTGATTTTCTTTTCTTTCTTGGAAGGCAAGTGGAGGGACCGCTCCGGAAAATACATCTTCGTAGGCTTGATCTTTTCCTTGTTCGGAGATACGTTTTTAGGTCTTCCCGGAAACTATTTCGTCTTCGGACTCGGATCGTTTCTCGTAGCGCAGATTTTATATTCGATCGGATTCTCCGTGGGAAATCCGGTAAACCTCGTTCGGCTGATTCCGTACTTTGCGTTCGGAATTTCTTTCTACACTTGGATTCTTCCGGGAATCGGAAGTTCGCTTTATATTCCCGTCGCGGCGTACGTCTCCGCGATCTGCGTGATGGGTTGGAGAGCGTCCGCCAGAGAATGTCCGAGAGCGGAATATTGGAAATCGTTTGCGGGTTCCTCTCTTTTTATTCTTTCGGACAGTCTAATCGCGATGGGGAAGTTCGCGGGACTTCCGATTCCTTTGATCGGAACTTGGATCATGCTGACGTACTACGCCGCGCAGTTCCTCATCTATGAATCCGTGGAAGAAAATTAAATAATTATTGATTCAGTCTGTAACATAACTAAGATAGCTAAGAAATCGGGAGGAATCTTATTATGAATATTAAACCTTTAAAAGAAACGACATTTTTGGAAGCGGTAGCGGCCGCGATCCAACACGAAAAAGATTACTTCGAATTTTATATGAGTACGTATGAAAAGCTTCCTCCCGGTGACACAAAGGAACTTTTCGAAAGACTCGCGGAAGAAGTGGACGATCATATCAAGTTCATCACGGAGTTGTACGAACAAGCGGAAGGATCGGAACTCCCGAACTTGAAACAACTCACAGCGATTCATAAGTTTCACGAGACGACTCTTCAAAAACTGATGAACAAGGTGGAGAGAACCATTTCGGGTCCGGGGACAAGAGACGCGCACGAAGCGCTCGAACTGGCGATCCGCGAAGCGGAGAATGCGGTTTCTTTCTATGAAAAACTCGCGAACAAGTTCGACGACGTGAACATCAAATCTCTTTTCACGAAACTCAAGGACTACAATCACAACTATCAGTCTCTTCTGGAAACGGAATTGAACGGCTTGGATCAATCCGGTTCGGGACAACAAGGAACGTTCTTTTGGGACGAACAAGCGGAAGAAGTCGCGAAGGCGGAATCCAAACCTTCCAAGACCGCGTCCGCTCCGAAGAAACCGAAGGCCGCGGCGCCCGCTTCCAAACCCGCTCCTGCCGCTAAGCCGGCGCCCGTAGCAAAACCGACTCCGGCTGCAAAACCCGCAGCGTCTACGGCGTCCGCAAAGAAAGCGGCTCCCGCACCGAAAAAGGCGGCGAGCAAATCCAAACCCGTTGCGAAAAAGGCTGCGCCTAAAAAGAAAGCCGCAGTGAAAAAAGCGGCGGCAAAACCGAAAAAGGCGGTTAAGAAGACCGTCAAGAAAGCGGCTCCGAAAAAGAAAACCGCGGCAAAGGCTAAGAAGAAAAGGTAATCGATTTCATGCAGCCCACCACGATCACCGATTGGAAAGAAATCCAAGATCTGTATCCCGTCAATCAGGAGATGATCTGGTTGAACAATTGCGGGACGACTCCCTGCAATGTGAATACGATCCAAACGGTCGGAGAATATTTGGAAGGATACGCCCGCAAGGGAGTACTTACCGAAGTCCGTAAATACGCTTCCGTAAAACATGCGATTCGTAAGATCGTGGCGGGACTCATCAACTGCGACGTGGAAGAACTGTGCGTCATCCACAACACCAACGAAGGAATGAACTTTCTTTCACTCGGTTTTCAACTGAAACCGGGAGACGAGATTCTCCTGTTGGAAAACGAATACCCGAGCAATATTTATCCTTGGGAACATTGGAAAGAGAAGGGCGTAAACCTGGGATTCATTCCGATGGCAACCACGCCCGATCAGTTTCTGGAGAACGTTAAGTCCTCCGTCGGACCTAAAACCAAAATCGTCTCCCTTTCGGCGGTTCACTGGTGCACGGGAATGCCGTTTCCTTTGGAAGAAATCGGAACGTTTTTGGACGAGAAGGGCATCGAATTCGTGTTAGACGGAGCGCAAGGTGTGGGACTTGTTCCCATCGACGTTCGTAAAATGAAGTTGAAATACATCGCGTTCCCCGCTTGGAAATGGCTCTTGGGTCCGCTGGGTTTGGGAATGTTGTACATCCAACAAGACCGTATCGACACGCTCGCATTTCCGTTTAAAGGAACCGGTTCCGTGGTCAACGACGAAGTGTATTTACCGTATCGGGCGGAACTCAAACCGGGAGCGGATCGTTACGAAATTTCCAGCGGCAACTTTATTGATTGGGTTTACTTTCAATCCACGCTGGAAATGCTCCACAAGATCGGATTTCATTCGGTCATGGAAAGAATCTACGAGCTTGCGGATTACCTCTCCGAAGGAATGAAGAACGTCGGATTCCAAATGGAACTCGATCATTTTCCGGACAACAGAACCGGAATCGTGGTCGGTTACAAGGAAGGAATTCCGATGGATGAACTCGTTTCCTATCTCAAGAAGAACGGAGTGATGTGCGCGCTTCGATTGGGCAAGGTTCGTTTTTCTCCGCATATCTATAACCGAAAAGATCAGCTCGATCGGGTTGTGGAACTTCTCGGAAGTTTTCCGGGCTGATTGTCCGAGGATCTATTTGTCGGTAGTACAACGATTTTTAGTAAAAGGCGCGCCCCACCCTGATTTTGGGCGGAGGGGTGGGTGGCGGAAAAATCACAGCAAATTTTTCTTTATCAGAAAATCATACTTTTTGCAAGTAGAAACTATGATTCTTGTCGGAACTCTTGCAAAAACCCTTCCGTGTAATCCTAAACCTCGATGAAGACAACCCGACTGCGGAAAATCGGAGAAATCGGCACGCTGCTATTCCCGGTCTGGGTTATAACCGGATCGGTTCTGTCCTTTTTCTTTCCCCAATGGTTTACTTGGTTTACCGGGCCTTGGATCACGTACGGGCTCGGTTTTACGATGCTCGGAATGGGAATCACTCTTTTACCCCAGGACTTCCGAGACGTTTTTCAAACCCCGGTCCCGGTGCTGGCAGGGGTCATATTGCAATATACGGTGATGCCTCTGTCCGGCTGGGGAATCGGAATTCTTCTCGATTTACCCGCGCCGTTGGCGACCGGATTGATCGTTGTATCTTGTTGTCCCGGAGGTGTTGCGTCTAACGTAATCACCTATCTCGCAAAAGGGGATCTTGCTTTATCGGTTTCGATGACCGCGTCTTCCACGATTCTATCGGTTTTTATGACCCCGCTTTTGACGCTCTTGCTCATCGGAAAAGGCGTGGAAGCGTCGGCGAGCGGGCTATTTTTGGATACGTTCCAAGTCGTGATTTTACCGGTCGCGCTCGGTGTTCTGCTCAACTTTTATCTCCCGGAAATTTCCAAAAGAATCCAAACGGTTTCTCCGTTGATCGCGGTTCTTCTCATTACGATGATCGTATCTTCGATCTTGGGAGCGGGAAGAGAAAAGATTCTTCAGTCGGCCGGAAGATTGATCGTAGCCGTGGTCGGTCTGCATTCGTCCGGATTCTTTTTCGGTTATATTCTTTCCTGGCTTTTCATCCGAAAACAAAAAACTTCCAGAACGATTTCCATCGAAGTAGGCATGCAAAACTCCGGATTGGGAGTCGTTCTTTCCAGAAATAATTTTCCGGACCCGTTGGTTGCCATACCCGCCGCGATTTCCAGTTTGGTGCATTCCTTGATCGGAAGTTTGCTCGCCGCTTTCTGGAGAAAATCCAAACCGGACGAGGATGTTCGCTAAGGATTTTCGGCATCGGCTGTTCCGGTCCTTTCTCCAATCGGCATTTGCTCTCGGTTCCTTCTCTTTTATGGAACGCTCATTCCTTTTTCCGTTTATCAAAATATCGTTTTCTTGGGGTAAGGGAATTTCTCTTCTTTCTTTATAAACCTGATCGTTTCAAAAACATTACAAATGTAACGAACCGAAACTTCAAACCGTGACAGCTGGGCGTTGAACGATATCCATCCAAGAGTTACAATCGATTCAAAAAGAGATGGATAGAATCGAATGTTTCAAACGAATCGAATCGCGGCCTTGCTTTTATTCGTTGGATTGAGCGCCAACGCAGACGGCTCGGAAGCGAAAAGAAATGAGACCGCAGTCGTGATGGCATATAAGACGACAACGGACGGCTCTGCAAAGAAGTCCCTTTGCGGGAACGAAGCAATGATGCGAATCATACAACTCAACCGGAATGCGCGCGAATCAAACCCGGGCGTTCTGAAAAAGAACTGCGTCTTTTGTCATACCGATTCGGCAAAGACGTCGCTTTAAGTCGTAACTCGATTTTCTTTCTGCTTGGAAAGAAAAATGGTCAATCTCTGCAATTGATCCTTTGCGGTGGATTTGGATTCGGGCAATACCTTCGCATAAATATTCTTCAGGTGATTTCTCAAAGTTCCGTTGGAAACGTTCAAGATCAGCTGAATGAAGGTTCTGCTGTGTCCGGCTTCCAGCAATTCGCAGATCCGGATCTCTTGTTTGGAAAGTCCGAATCCTTCCAAATTGAATTCCTTGCGAGGAAGGATGGAATCCGTTTTGAAGGAATGAAATAATAGGAACGAAATAAAAGAACAAGCGCTAAAGGCCGCGATCGCGGTAACGTATAACTCGCGATAGGCGACCGACTTCAAAACGGGCCAGAACAACATCCCGATCGTGACTCCAACCGCGATGGAAATCAGAATGTTCGCAAGAATCCGCCAGAAACCGAAACCGGCCGCGTTGTAACGGTTTAAATAGACGGAAAGAGTCACGGAAAGAGCGGCGTCCGCAACGGGATGCAACGGAGGCAAGTTGATACCGTGCATCGGGAAAAGATTGGCAAAGAGAGCGAACCACCACAAAAGAAAAACGCTGATAAAAAATTTCCGTTCAAAGAAGACGTTCCATTGAACCGGACGCGCAAATAAATAAATACAAATGCACAAGGAAAGAAGATGAACTCCCACTCCCAAAGCGGCGCCGACCGGTGAAATCAACGGAGACAAACCGAAGGACAACAATTTAAACCCGCCGATAAAAAAGCGAGGCATCGACGAGGCTAAAAAATCAACGATGATTGCTGCGATCAACGTAGTCCACGTATAAGGATTCAAAATTTTTCGGCCCGTTGAAAAACTTGCCATTCCCACTAAGATGGGAGCGAGAATAAAAAAAGAATGACATTGAAAAATCCACCACGCGATCGAAACGTCTTCATTCGGAGAAAGACACATTGCGGCGGTACTAAAATTTTGAAACCCGATCGCCAAATAAAACGCGGTCATCAGTTTGTGAAAGGGATGATCCCTGCGTACGTTTTCGATTAAACAACTTACGTTGGCGATTGCCGCCATGATCGGGACTACGAAAAAAATTTCCAAGATTGTATCTGTTTTGAAACGGTAAAATGGGAAAAGAAAATCGAAACCGCTCTAGTAATAACTCAAATTGACGAGGTTCGGGCCATATTTCATTCCATTTTTCAAGGGGATTTTCAATTTTTTATTGATAGACGAATCCTTTAAACAAGGCGTTTCAATTTCTTTTTCTGGATGCTTACAAGATCTTACTTTGATCGATTTACGAATAGTCCTATCTATATTTCTATCGGTTTGGTACGGCCCTTGGGCAAGTTCCTCAAATTCCCATCGAAATTCCTACTAACGAATCTAAGACTATATTCCGTCTCCGATCTCTTTCGTTCTTTCGATTTCCCGTTTCAAACCGAACTAAAATACTTTAGCCGGATCCCAATGGATAAACTTATTTCGGATGGTAGAACGGCGTTCAAAGGAATAGGAATTCCGCGCCCCTACGAAGATTTCCCATAACGTTGTGGGAACTCAAACCAGCAAACCTACTCGGTAATCAGATCCGCTCACACGATGGTTTGGTTCAAAAATTAAAACACACATAACGTATTTTTAAAAAAAATAAGTCTAAAAACACTTTTTTCGAAACGGTTTCTCAAAATGATTGCCTCAAGTATAAAATGTAGAGCAATTATATGAATTATTTCTCACAGATCCCAAAGAAAAGCGTCTTATGGATCGCAATTCTCACCGTATCCCTACTGGTAAATCTATTCCTCCTTTCGCTTGAAGCATTGCAAACGCGTCCGAATGCCCCCAATAGGTGTGTCCAAGACGAGAAGCCCTTCGCCAAGAAAACCGAGCCTCAACAGGATCTTTCCTTCGCATCCACCGCAGAAATTCTCCCGCATCCACCTACATTTCTCGAAGGAAGAAAAATCCGTTTTGTAGCGTATTCGGTACAAACAATCCAAGGGAAAAAGTGGATTTTATTTAAGGAAATCAAAGGCAAATCGATTTCGAATCTCAAGGTCGATGCCGAGGCAGTGCGGTGGTTTTAAGGATCGTATTCTGCAAACGGCTCGCGATCGGGACTCTTATGTTGGCCGCAGCTTCTTTGTATTCGGAAACGGCAAAACCAACAAACATTGCAGGTTCTTCCTATCGCAGCGGAATTCTTTTATTAAACCGCGGAGCGGCGCTTCAGGGAGAAGTAAGCGAGTTTCAGGATTTTTATTTTATCCGAAGCGAGAAGATCGGCAAAAAAATTCCCAAAGATCAAGCTATCGACTTCGTGTCGGAAGAATATTATAAAAAGATAAAGGATTCGTCCGCGTTTCGAAGCGCAATGGAATCCCTGATTTTTTTCAACGCTTCCGCCGACAAACAGTGGAGGGGATTTCCCGAAGAAAACAAACCCACAAACGGAAAGTTCGAAGATTCATTCACTCTTTGGATCAAAATCGGTCTTCTACTTTTGACTGCGGCGGCATACGCGGACGCTGCGCAACAGAACAGTTCACTGAAAAATTCCTATTCCGGGTTTAACGACCGGGAAAAACGCGCCTTCCAAAATTCGTATCAACGTTATCAAATGATCGCCGGTCTTACGGTCGGATTTTTCACATTTACTGCGATCAAGGCTTATATTCGTTTTGGCAGAAACGAAAACTACAAGGACTTGCAAATTCCGGAAAGGGAATTGAGACCGATCTCCGAAGCGATCGACCCTAGATCACCTCTTTCCGGAATCACCAACATTCAATTTGGAATCACTCACAATTTTTGAAAGGACAAAAACAGCATGCACGCAAAAAATATTCTCAAATTTAAATATATCATTTTTATTATATTCTTATCCTCCGCTACAAACTGTATCAAATCGAACTCGGGGAAAGTGCCGCCTTTGTTCACCGCCAACGTAACCCCGTATACTCCGGAAAATCTCGGAATCCCTACGCCGCCCGCCGGCTCTCCTCTCGCCACCTTGCCCGCTATCTCCGACAACGAAAGAGCCGCAATCGAAGAATCTTTTCGAACGATGAATGAAAACGGACAACTCGATCAAAAATTCGTAAAAGAATCCTCTGCGGCTTCTAAAGAAGTATTATTCAACCGCGAACTCACCGACGCCGAACTGGAAGCGAAGGTGGACGCAGAACTCAAAGGACAATCCTACAACGTATCCGTCGCAAGCACCGAACAACAAGTCTTACAAAGAGAAAGCCTCGCCGCCGACGCATTTTACGGGAGAATCGAAGGCGATCTCAAAAACATGACCGTTCCTCAACTGATCAAGGTGCGGGAGAATTTCACGCTCAGTCTTGTAATGATTCGATTTATGATCGACTACGGCAATACTCCGAACGGAATTCCGATTTCAATTCTCAACATGAGTAGAACCAAGGCCGTGGCGATCCGACAAAAGGTAAATGAAGAGTTGATCAAGAGGGGAGTTACTTCGTTATGAAGAGGCTTTGTTTTGAGAGGATTTCTTTATTTCGTAAACTGATTTTGATTGGAATAGCTTGTTGCATCGGATCCAATTGCGACCTTTTGGAGAATGACAACAGTGTTGCCCAATATCACAGAGAATTTACTGCCTTTTATTCACTGTTTTTTATTGTTCCTGACCTAGACTTCAACCAATTCTGTCCGCCAACGGATCAGATCCCGATCTTGGAACCGGGAACTCATACACGTTTCATGCAAGCGGGGGATACGTATATTTTTGATAACAGAGCGAGATTGAATGCATTCAATCCCGGAAGCCTTTTCGAATACTTTACATTTATATTTCAAGAAAATCCTGGTCAAGAAGTACAACTAGTGAGCTTAGAATGTGGAGCAAGCTCATTTGAATATCAAGCAAGGCAAGATACAGGACTTCCTAATCAGCTAGAAAATGTTTATATTGGACTGAAAACACCTCCGTTCGGAGCAAATCGCTCTCGATTCTTTACTAAATTTAAAGGAATTTCTGGCTCTGGAACCATTACATTCACTACGCCGAGCGCGCAAGACCCTCCGCAATAATACTTTAAAACGAAAACTTAAAAAGGAAAAAGAATAATGAATTTATTACATACTGCTACAATAAAATCGAAAGGAATGATCATGTTAAAGAAAGCTTTAGTTTTGAGTATTTCCATTTTAGCAATTTGGAATTGCGAGAACCTCAAACAACCCGACTTTGATCGAGGAACCACCGCAGGCATCGACAATAATTTTTTACTCACCTACGGCTTTTTCTTCATTGTTCCCAACCTAGACTTCAATCAATTTTGTCCGCCCACGGATCAGATTCCGATCTTAGAACCGGGCACCCATACAAGGTTTATGCAAGCGGGAGATACTTATATCTTCGATAACAGGGCAAGATTAAATGGAACCTACACTGGGTTTTCTTCCGAATTTTTTACATTTACAATTCAAGAGGCCCCTGGCCAAGAAATTAGATTAGTAAGTCCTCTTTGTGGTCTCAGTCCAGACGATTATCGTGCTACGGGAGACTCTGGTGCATCAGGCCAATTAGAAAATATCTATATAAGTTTGAAAATTCCACCATTCCCTAAAACGAGATCGGGATTTTTTACTAAAATCAAAGCTATCTCAGGATCTGGGACAATCACATTTACAACTCCAGCATCGCAAGACCCTCCGAATGCTCATTAATATTAACAAGGATATAAAAATGATTCATAAGAGATTTACTAAAACGTTTTTCTTTATTTGTCTATTCTTACTTTCTACTTTTCCTATTTTTGCGGATAAGAACAACATTACATCCGTTCTTCCAGATTCAACGCACACAGTACAATACTTTATAGAGACCTCTAATTGCAACACTCAGTTTGACGATTCCAATCCAGAATCCTTTGAACCGAATAGAACTTTTCTAACTATGTATGGAGACAGCTTAGGTGATTTTGTAAATCAAGGCGGCTATGGTTATTTCGGTTGGGACAAATACTTAACCCTAATGAATTTTAGTGTGTCATGGAATGTGCAAAATTTGGCTGTAGGCGGATATACGACATACGACGTTTATACTTTGATTTCCGAATGCGCCAGGACCGCTCCAAGACGCTTCAACTTCAAAACAGCTCCCAACGTAGCCTTTGAAATCGGAGGGAACGATTTCTGGCACAATTCCATCATGCTGACCTTCATGCCTTGGAAATTCAGCGCCGTAGTCGGGAGAGTCGCCTTCAATACAAAGTCCATTCTCTACCAATTACGAAATCCGAGGCGAGATAAGAACGTATTGGTGATGGGAAATTTTCCGAATTTATCTTATAGCCCGACGTTAGGAAATACGAACAGCTATTTTACGCCGCTTGCAACGCATCCGGATGGATTGTTCTCATACAATATGAACAAACTGCACGAAGAACAGCAAAGGGCCATGTTGCAAGAAGTACAGGCGGCCGCAATCGCCGTACTTCCTTTCGGATGGCTCGGGTTGTTGTACATACCGATCGATATGAACGAACTTCACGGAGATTTCGTCCAAGCGATTATCGGAATCAAACAAGCGTATAACAATGCTTTAGCGACGATCCAAATTCAGACAGGAATCGAAGAATTAGGAATTCTGCGTATAAAAATTCAAAATACGGGGACTTCGCCCACGGGCCAAGATGATTGGTACTGGACTTGGCTGCACACAATCAAAAACAATATCAGCATGGTTACGAGTTTGGGAATGCTCTTTTCCCAAGGTCAGCTCGAACAAACCGTGGCGGAAGTAAACAGTAAATACGGTAAAGTTCATTTCCTCCCCATGTATCATCTCTTCCTTCGTCAGAGAGACTGTTTTGAGTTCGGTCAATGCTGGGTCGCCAATCCTTGGTTATACCAAGATCAAGTCGGCCATTTGAACTACATAGGTTACACCGTATGGGCGGGAGCCTTAGCCGCCAAAGTCACGGAACTCGGCTGGCACAACTCCCTGCAGAACGGCCCTCCGAAATACAACGGAGCAGTCTCCATTCCCGGCGACGATACTGTCGTAACCCCTTTACCGGAAGAACAAGCTCCTCAGCCGGTCCAAGTCGATCCGCTCCCCATCGACATCCTAATCCTGATCTGCCTATTCACCGGAAAATGCTGGTAGACCGTAAACTCCGCATTCTACCGTTCTGGCTTTTGGTTTGCACATTCCAGTTTGATTGTATTCAAGAAAGCGCATCCAACCCGAGTCTGCAACTCGCCCTGATCGAAGGGCAATTGCATGTAACTCCCAAGCCGGAGGTTCCTACGATCAAGGCTTGTCTTGTCAGTACGCAGATCGCAAGCGGCAAGATTACGACCTGTTACGAATTGGAAAAGGACCGATGCAATCTCGACTTTTTCAACAATATTAAAACGCAGACTACCTTGCAGAACCGAAGGGACGATCTTACCTTTATCAGCATCAACTTCTCCAATTGTGCGGCGGGAACTGCGCCCTTATTTCTAAAATATTCCAATTTGCAGCCACCGGCTTCGATGCTCTGGAAAGACTCGTTCGGATTCGACGGTGCAAATGTGGAATCCCAGTTTCAATTCACAAATCAGAAAAGCTGCAAGGAACTCGGATTGCAAACGGCTCCCTATATCGGCGGAGGCTTCAATCGATTGCTCAACTCGGAAGAAGTATCTCAACTCGACGGTCTCGAAGCGGAGCTATCGCTCATTCCCGCAACGACTCCGGCTTGTATGAACGACTTAAATTTTAATCCGAATCTGATCGCTCTTACACAAAACATAAAGAACGGATCTCTTCTGCGGGGTATCACATGCGCCCATCAAAACGGAAGCGGTTATCCGATTTGTCCTTGGAAACAATGATGTTCAAGAACGTATTTTCCTTCTCTTTGATTCTTTTCGCACTGATAGACTGTTCTGCCGGAACGGAGGATCAACCGATCTCCGAAAACTATGCGACGCTTTTGTTTTTAACGACGGCAACGCTGCCATGCGAGCCAAGTCCGTATTCGGCAAATTCTTGGAGTTTTACGGACGATCGAGAAGATGTCAAAGCCGGTTTTCTCAATGTTCCCGGACCGGGAGTGGGGCATCTCGATCTTCTTTCTGGGACGGTGCAAGACAACGCGACTAACGTCTCCTTCTCTCTCCATCTTGCGGTCATACCGGAGACTCTCGGAGTTAATGTAAACTTAGATCCGACGGAACCGGAGTATGAATGGACGTATCGTTTCCTTGGGGAGAATTCTTACAAAATCGGAATCGTTCATTACTCCAAAGGAACGGCGCAGAAAATGTTGTTTCGGAATCTGGATGTGATGGTTTGGCGCAATCTATCCTATGTCGGCGGTTGTGGCAACCTCGATGTTCAGGGAAATACCGCGCGATGGACCTGTGAAAAAAGCACGATTCCCCAACTGATGGACCTCTCCCGAACAAGAAGCGTCTCCGTCCAAACCGTTACCCAAAGCAATGGAATCCGCTATTCCGATTGCCGCTAAAATATCCCAAATTCCAAAAACCTTTTCTTTTTCGAGAATTTTCCCTAATCCTCCTTGATTTTTCAGCCCTCTCCCATTTTCTAGCAGAATACAACCTCCAGTACGGCCGTTTTTGGGGTTTTCTTTCCAAATTTTCAAACAAATTGGACTGAAAGTGCGGGTTATCCCGTCTACTGATGAGGAATTTATTGAAATCGAGACAGTAGCGCCATGAGAGAAATTATCAAGCTCGTTTGTCAGGAACCAGGCTGTTCCAAAGGAAGAAGCACCTACCTTCTTACTAAGAACAAAAAAGCCAAAACTGAAAAATTGGTTACTAAAAAGTTCTGCAAATTTTGTAGAAAACACACCGAATACAAGGAAACTAAGGTCTAAGATTTCCAGGTAACAGGATGACTGCAAAAAAACCGGCACCGGCATACGACAAAAAAGCTCTTCAAGAAATTTCAGAGCTTCTCCTCGAGAGAAAAAACGCTCTCTTGGAAAAGTATGCCCACTGGGAAGACAACAGCAGACCGTCCGGCCTGAAAGAAATGGGCGATATCGCCGATATCGCCTCGGAAATCAACGAAGAGACCTTAAGCTCGGTTCTTTCCGAAGCGGAAATCGAAACGATCCGCGAAATTGATGTCGCTTTAGAAAAAATCGAAGACGGCACATACGGAATCTGCGAAGGAACCGGTAAAAAAATTCCGATCGCACGTTTGAAAGCGATCCCATGGACTCGTTACACCGTGGAATTTGCGGAAACTCTTTCTAAAGGAAAGGGATTCTCCCGCAAAAGCAACGCTGGAAGTCTTACCGGCGCTTACAAAATCCCATCCGACATGGATTCGATGGACGACTGAGTTCGTTCTTGGATTCGATTCTTTAATTTCAACCTTTCATTTTATCTTCCTTAAGGAATTATCCACCTTCTTATAAGAAGAAGTTCAACGGTTCGAAAGACGTGTTCAAACGCGTTTTTCGATTGAAATCTGAATCTTTTTACAAAATCCTCTTTATTCGTGCCCGGATTATTCAATAAGCTCAGACCCCTTCGAACTCCCACGTTTTTCGGACTCATTCTTTGTGCCTTTGCCTCTTATCTTTTGTTCCGCAGCTTTCTTTTTGTAAGAGCTACGGAAGGAGAGGGAATCGCAGCGATCGGAATGATCCAATTTCTGTTCGGATTCATTCCCAATCTCTATCATCGCAAACCGGGAAGAATGTTCACGATGGCCGGAGCACTCGTATTGCCCGGAATCCTCTACGATTCGACGGTGGTTTGGAGTTCTTTGAGCGGGTTGTTTGCCGGTGCGATCTTCGGAATTTTTCTAAGACAATATATTTCCACGTTTCACTCCCAAACGGTAAACGAAGAAGACCCCATCTTCCGTTTTTTTTACATCAACCGTCCTTATAAATCCGCTCTGCCGTTTTATCAGAATCCGAAAACGGGAATTCTTCTTTTTTTGGGTTTGCTTTTGCTCGAGCGCTTTTTCGTTTATTTCAACGCTCCTCCGTTCAAGGGTTTCGGAATTCTGGATACGGTTTATCTTCCCGGAATCAGTTCGAGATACGCGTTCGGACTCAGCTTGGATTTTATCGGTTCCTGGATGCTCGCGATCCTCTACTTTTTAGCGGAAGAAGCGTCCTCTCACGAAAGCGATTCTCCCGTTAAGTATTGGAGACAGGGTCTTTTTGCGGGAGTATTTTTGAATATTCTACTATTCTTAATTCAGGGTTTGACCAAACATTCCGTGATTCCGTTTACTCCGGTGTGGAACGGCGCGCATGCGGTCGCGGGTTTTCTGGTCGATACCGGTTCCTTGGGCTGGTTGTTTCCTCTCTTGATCGCGTATTTCTTCCATTATCTTCATTCCAAAGGCTGGAGAATTCCCACAAAGATCGTTTTGAGTCTGGGTTTGATTCTCCCGTACGTGATTTTAGGAACCCATTTCAGCGCGGGTTCGTGGATTCTACTTTCCATTCTTTGCATATACTCGTATTCGATTTCATACTTTCCGAAAATCCGTAACCGCTGGTGGAAATGGTCTTACGTTCCCGTTTGTGTGATCGTTTTTATAGCGTTCGTCGTGTTGATCGTTTGGATGGGTTCCTTTCCGTGGGCCTACGAACCCTGGCAGGAATTTCATCAGGCTTGGATCAAGGGTTATCGCGGACCGGCGGGAAGTATGACTCGGTTTTTAGAACTCTATTGGGGAGAAGGTTGGATCCAAACCAGATCCGCTTGGAACTGGGCCAAACAATCCGTCTGGATCGGAAACGGAGCGGGAAGTTTCGCGTTGAACTGGATCGATTCCCGATCCACAAACCCGGTTCCTGCGGGAGGAATCCGAGAACTCGCATTGAACTCTTTCGTCTTTTTGTTCCACGACGGAGGAATTCTGTTCACCGTCGTATTCTTCGCTTGGGTCGGTTTGGAAATCGCGCTCCGCAATCACTGGAAAATCGTTCTTCTTCTTTTGCCGATCGTCTTCCTATTTATGCCCTGGACCGGAACGGGAGGAGTCGCCGCATTTTTCGTTCTGTGGATCATCACTTCCTCCAATCAACCGGCGAGACAATTGCACAAAGCGATCGGGGGAGGATTTAACCTTTTCTCGCTTCTCGCCGGAACCTTCGTGCTTTTTTACGCGTTAGTCGGAATTGCTCCGAATCTGCGCGGTCCCGAGTTCCGTTATGCGGAATTGAAATCGTATCAGTTGATGGCAAAGCGGGCCAATCTCGTTCAAAACGGAATTCGTTATCACGAATTTTCTTCCGGAGCCACCTGGGTTTTGGCGAGCCGAGCGCCGATCAACTTGCGCGCCTTCGTTCCCGCGGACAAAAAACTTTCCAAAGAGGACAAGGTTTACGTTCGTTGGGCGTTTCTCGGACCGGATTGGATCGAGATTCAATCCAAAACCCTTCCGTTGTTTTCGAGCGCAAGCGCGGTCGGACTCGCGGTTCCGGATCGAGCTAAGTATTTGAGAGCGGAAGTTCTTTCCGGTTCCTTTTTCGGAACCGGCGTGGAAGAGTTCGGGGTTTTTGCGGAAGACTTTGACGGCTTAAACCGAGTGCGCTGATCCCGGATGCGCGATCTGATGAATCAGGTTTTGCAGTTGTTGTTTGGCTCGAACCGAAAATCTCCAGATCAATAATTTCCAAGGCGGTTTTACGAAGATAAAGACGGCTCCGGGTTCGAACTCGGGATCGTCTTCGCGCACGTTCAACCAAACCGGAATCGCAAGAATATTAGGAAATTCTTTTCCTGCGACGTAGAACGTCACGTAAACTCGGTCTCCGATTTTCAAGGTCTTTTCGATCGGAGAATAAAATCCCTTTCCCGAAAGAGAATACGCCAAAGAATGATATTCCCGTTCTTCCTGAACGATGGATACGGCGATAAACAAAGGAATCCGTAATACTCTTTCCCGGAAGAATTTGGGATTGAGAATTCCTCGGAACAACGTCAACACACAAAGCCAAATCGGATAAATCAAAAACAAACCGATGAATTCCGAAGTCCGAATTCCTCCGAGCAATACGGGAATTCGTTCCGGAAACATTCGATAAATCGAATACAATACGGTCGGCACTACGATCAAAAAAACCGAAACCGCGATTTTCCCGCGGGAAAGATTTCGGAACAACGGAATCGGCGCGGTTTTCGAAATCTGATTCTGACTCGAACGCATCCAGGAATCGTATCGGGTAAATTTGGAAACCACCGTATAATCGTCCCGAAACAACCCGATGGATTGAAGCACTTCGATCGGAATCATGTTCTGGGAAACCGTAAGTAGATATTCCAAAATCAAAAATCCGGCCGCGAGAATGAACGGCAACAAGGTCACATAGTTTCCGTCTATGAGAAGAATATAATTGAACGTTCCGTGGAGCAGAAAACATCCGGCGAACGCATAAAACAAAATCAGAAAATTAAACGAAGAAGGGCGGGAATGATAGTATTGCATCACCGCATATCCGTATATTCCACCGGTAAACGTATGGATCGGAAGAGAAGTGACCGCGCGCAAGAACAAAGGCCAAAACTCTAGGATCGGGGCATAGAGAAGATTCTCCACAAGTCCGAAAGAAGCGCCTAACGTAAGTCCGAAATAAATCCCGTCCGAAGCGTTATACAAAGATTTCAATCCCTTGAAATACCAAAGGATCACGATGAGCTTCGGAACTTCTTCCAGTAAGGAAGATCCTTGAAAGGCCCGGTCGAAATAGGAATTCTCATCCAGATGAGTTTGAATGAACAACTCGGGGAAAATCGCAAGTCCGACCGTTAGAACTCCGGAAAAGATCGCGGATAAATCGAAACTGACTCGGTTCGGATGATAGTAGGTATTGCGGTAGAAAAACCAATAAAATCCGGCGGCGGAAACCGCCGTGCCGAATTTTACAAGGGCGAGGAAGAATTCTTCGAATCCTAAGAAAAGGAACATATTCCCTTTTAATATCGGAATATGCCCCCTCTCATTTGATCGATCAGGCTTGGGAAAGCGTCCTTCTTTTCAAAAGATACGCAGCCGTGGCGCCCGCAGCCATCAGAAGAACCGCGACCAAAATCGCGTTCTTTTTCACGGAGAGTAAAAGAAATCCCATCAGACCGGAATCGTCCGGAACCGGGAATACCTTCGCTTCGTTCGTGATATGTTTATACCATTCTTTATAAGAGGTTCCGTTGGAAGCCACCCAAAGATTGAATTCCTTGTAACCGGATTGGGATTCCTTGCGGATGTCAAAACCTTCGTACGGATACTTCCAAACTCCGGGAACGAGGATCGCCCAAGGGAAGCGGTTGGAATCCAAATACTTATCCGTTCCATCCGCGTTCTTATACAATCCCGGGAAGTGAATATCCTTTCCGGTGTTCGCTACCTTGATGAAGATATCGTACGGATAGTTTCCGAGTTTGGTTTTTTTCACGGGAGAATCGAATTCGATTTCAATCGTAGCGATATGACCCGGTTTAAAAACGCCTCCCGGATTTACGTTCGGATTGGAAGTGGTCTTATTCGATTCTTCGTGAATCTGAAGTCCGGCCGTCAAGTCCGCAGCGGATACGGTTTTCGTGTTGGAAGCCGTGATTTCTTTTCCGTCTTCCCGCACAACTTTTCTCGTAAATTTTGCGCCCGTGCCTACCACGAGTTTGATAAAGAAAGTGTGTTTGTATCCGGCGCCTCTTGCAACGTGTTGATACGTTCCTCTGAGTCGAATCACGTCGCCCGCCGCATTCAAGTCGACTTCGTTATGCATCTGGATCACGTAGTCGTTTAAGTCTGCGTCTCCCGCGCTTGGATACAAGTCTTCAAACGCAACGGTGCTGACTCCTTCCGCCGGTGTGCGGATCATAGAAGCGCGAGTCGGATCTTGAGGATACGCGTCCAAGGAATCGGGAATTCCGTCCTTGTCCGTATCGGCAGGCGGTGCGGTCACGACCGGAAGAAGAACTTCGTATTTGATCTCGCGATTGATTCCGATGACGTTGATGAGATTGATGATGTTGGAGATAGATTCTCCGTTTGCGGTGATCTCGAGAGTGATCTGACCTACGGAAGTTTCCACCGTGATCGTTCCGGAAACTTTTCCGGCGCTGTCGGAAATTCCTTGGAACAGGATATTCCCCATGTTGTCGGAAACGATTACCGTCGCGCCCGATACGGGCTTGGATTGTTTATCGGTTACGATCAGATTCAAAGGAATGGTTTGAACCGTGTTGTAGTTAAACGGAGGAGTTCCTACTTGATCGTTCACTGTGATCACACCGGTTACGTCCGGAGCGGAGGAACCGCCGGAAGAAGAACCACTGCCCGCATTCGGATCGGTTCCCGGTTGAGAAGAATTGTTGGAGCCGCTTCCGGAATTGGAAGAAGAACTTCCGCCGTTAGAAGAAGATCCGCCGGATGCAACGTTGTCTCCGGAACCGGAATTAGAAGAAGAGCCCGAACCCGAGTCGGAATTTCCACCGGAGCTGGAACCTCCACCGCTTACCGCGCCGCCATCGCCGGAGGATGAGCCTGTTCCAGAGGAAGAACCACCCGATGCGGAAGAACCGGAATCTCCCGTCGAAGAAGAACTCCCCGAGTTAGAACCGCTTCCGGAAGAAACGGATGAATCTCCGCTGCTGGAACCGGAACCGCTATTGCCGGAGCCGCTTCCCGCGTTTGCATTGGAAGAAGAACCGGAATTTGATCCGGAAGAACCGCTGTCGGAACTGTTCCCCGACGAAGCGGAAGAAGGAGTGCTCGTTGTGTTGGTAGGATAAACTACCGTGTTATTTCCCGTGGTATTATCCACGATGACGACCGTCCCACCGTTGGAAGCGGACGCAGTTTCGGTGGTGACTCCCGATTGTCCGTTTGCCGGAGTAGAACTACTGGTATCTTGATTGAGCAAGGCTAAGAGCGGCCAAAGCGCGCCTTTTTTCTTGCCGTTGCAACCGATCGCAATGCTTACCGCAAGCAGTATGAATAGAATCTTCTTCATGATCCCTATATCCCTTTTTTTAGTTAGAATAAAAGACGAAGAGTACTACATATTAAATACTATTGGGGTAGGAATTATAGAAGATTTTTTCGGTATCACCAATGACTTTTCCGATCGGAAAAGTCATTTTTTGTTAATTTATGTCTTTTTAATATGGCTTGCGCGCGATATGAAGGACCGCGTTCCCGAATACGAAATTGCGGTAACGCACTTCCTGAAACCCGGCTTTTTCCAGAATGGATTTGAGAGTTTCCTGATCGGGATAAGAAAGGGAAGAAACCGGAAGATAATCGAACATCTCGTTTTTTCCTCCCCAAAGAATATAACCCATGATCGGAACGATTCGGAAGAAGTAGAAGTCGGCCGCCCAGCGGATCAGAGGATTTTTTACCTTTCCCACATCCAAGTTGAGGAACAAACCGCCCGGTTTTAATACACGGAGAATTTCACCGATCGCTTTGGGGAGATTGTCCACGTTACGCAAACCGAATCCGATCGAAACCGCGTCGAACTGAGCGTTCTTGAAATTCTTGAGCTGCGTCGCGTCGCCGACTTCGAAACGAACGCGACCTTGTTCGCCTTGTTTTTGCAAACGGGTCTTTGCGATTTCGAGCATGTTCTCCGAAAAATCCACGCAAGTCACATGATCGATCGAGGGAGAATTCTCCAATCGAACGCTGATATCCCCGGTTCCGCAGCAGAGATCCATAACGCGAAGATGAGCGGGAAGATTTTTTTCGACCTCGTTCACCAGACGATTCTTCCAAACTCGATGAAGAAGAAAGCTGTTCCAGTCGTTGAAGCGATCGTATTTTTCGGCGATCTTGTTGAAATTCTCCCGAACAAAACCGGCCTTGCAATCGACTTGAGGCATTTGAAATTCGGACATAGGGCTATTGAAACGATCTCAAAATGGGACTGTCTGGCAAGAACAGTTTTTCTTCCTTCCGAATAATCGAAAGAAACGTTGGATCCTATTTTGCGATGACTTTGTTTTTACGAACGATCCGAGCGCATTTAAGTTGCAAGCGCGACTCAAGATTAGAATGACAAACGGACGTGAAAGGATATTCTGCTCCTATCTTCGGGGGTTCTATTCGTGGAGGCGTTGTTTGCAAAAGGAGGATGGGTATCGATTCTCATCCTGATCGTAAGCTTTATCAATCTCGGACTTTTTATCCGAGTCAGAACCTTTCTTCCCGTTCTCAAACGAAAACTTTTATTCCGTCTGCAAGGCAACGATCACGACGGAAACAACGACCGCCAAAACGCGGACTTAAAATTGATCCTTGAAGATCCCGATGAATTTTTTACGCGGGAATTTTTCGTTCCCGAATCGATGATCGCCTGGATCCGCAACCTAGCGGGGATCGCGACCATGCTCGGACTGCTCGGAACCGTGATCGGAATTTCGGTCGCGTTCGAAGAGATGAAAAACGCGGGAACCGTCAGCCTTGAAATTTTTTCCGAAGGAATCCGGCTCGCACTCAACACTACGATCGAAGGACTTTGTGTCGCGATCCCTTCCGTATTAGGGTTTCAATATCTCAAAACCATTCTTCATAAAACGGAGATCGAACTCAAATCCGCCGTGGACAACGGCGTATCGAATCCAATCCGAGCGACCGAATGAAAAAACCGAACGCAAAACGAAGAAGTCTTCTGGAAGGAGACGATTCTCCGCTCGATATGACGAGCATGCTGGACGTGGTTTTTATTCTTTTGATTTTTGCGATGGTCGCGATGAGTTTTCAAAAGGAAGTTCATTCTTTGCCGGTCGCTCTTCCGAAGGCGGAAACGAAGTCGGGAGCGGACGGAACCAAAAAAGAAGTATTCTTGTTAAAGGACGGAAAACTCCAATACGGAACCGCAACGTTCGGAGAAGAGGAATGGAAGCGCGTCGTTTCCAAAGGCGAGTTTCAAAACGAAGTCGTCTGGATCTACGGAGACGAAACGGTCGGCTACGGGAAGTTCGTGTTCGTTTTGAACAGTTTAAAGAATTCTAATTTAAAAGAATTGCATTTAGCCGTTAAAAAGGACTGATCAGGACTGAAGTTTGGGGTTTTCCTTATGACGATCCTTGTCCCGTTCGGTGTTCTTTTTCAAAGTGGCGCGCAATGCGTCTTCGAGGGAAATGCCCATCTGATTGGCGAGACAGATCAAAACGAAAAGGATGTCGCCCATCTCTTTCGAGATACCGTTCGGATCTTCCCCTTTTTTAAAGGATTGATCTCCGTACGTTCTTGCCACGAGCCTGGAAAATTCTCCCACTTCTTCCATTAGAATCGCGAGGTTGGTGAGTTCCGAAAAATAACGAACGCCGAAGTTTTTGATCCATTCGTCCACAACGGCTTGCGCCTGATTCAGGGAAAGATCAGGCTCGCTCATCTTTGTGCATCCAATCGATCTACCAAAATCTCCGTCGGCTCCGGATAACAACCCCCGCTCAAATGATGCGGATCGATGTATTTCTGACAAGTAACCTGCGCGCGGAAGTCGTTCATATCCAGAGGGAATACATTCTTAAATTCTAATACTTCTTTGCGGATCGCTTCCCAAGCGGGGTAAAATTCCGCGGACTTCACTCTGGTCTCGAGTCCGGTGTACAAAAGAGGGGACCACAACACGACCTTGATTCCGTTCTTTTCCGCGGTCCTCAAGAACTGAAAGAGAAAGTTTTTCTGAACCGGAGAAATCTTGATATAACGATAGATGTCGTTGTAATATTTCGCGGATTCCTCTTCGAGCTTTTCGGGAGGGGTGTTCGCAAGAAGGACGTTCGGAATTCCTCCATTAAACTTATCCGATTCCGTCATGAGTACGTTTCGAATCGCAAGCATCATCTCTTTGGAACCCGGGTCTTTGATTCTTTGCATCGCTTCCTTAAAACGGGGAGGGAAGACAGTCGTTCTAAAAACCCTCGATCGCAAAAACGTATCCCAATCGTTTGTGGAGAACTCGTCCGCGTGTCTTAAAAAATACGGAAGATCGTATGAATAACGCAGCGGATAACGATTGCAGAAGTCCGTCATCGAATCGGGATAAAATTCCAAAATCGCGTAATCGGGTTTAATCCCCGCGGAAAGAATCTTTTCGAGATTGTAGTTGTGATACGAAAACGGAGCCGACGGCGCGGAGAAATTGTAAACGATCAGATCCTTTCTTTTTTTTCGGATCGTATCCAGGGAGAATTCTCCCATGTGAGACGTTCCGAAAAAGATCATCGTTTTTTGATCCGATGCGGCGTTTGATTTTTCCTTTACCAATGCGGCAAGGACGCGGTCTTTCATTTCATAAAAGTAATATTCGGCGCCTGCTTCCGTGTACGGACGAATCCACTCGGAAGATAAAAGTCGATCCAAGGAAAACGCGAAAATAAAAAATGCAAGAGGCACCCAGAGGAGCTTTTTGCGGAATAAAGGAATCAAGTCGGTTTGTTTTCGGTCGTTCATGATTCCCCTTAGAATTGAAAGTAGATAAAATCCTGACCCTTTCCGGCGTAATTGGAAAGAAGCAAAACCAACAAAATTAGAAAAACGGAAATTACGATTTTTTGATGTTTGAAATAGAATCGAGGAGCCTTTTCGAAATACTCCAGCGTATGAAGCAGAAAACCGCCGATTAAAAACGGCGCGACGAGATTCGTCTTTAAAACCTGCTTTGTCGGCTCGGAAACCCAGACAAGACCGTGATGAAAGATATGCCAACAATCGGCCAAACTTTGAGAGCGGAAAAAGATCGCACCGATTACGAAAATCGAATATACGAACGAAGCTCGAATCGCAAACCAGAGGAATCCTTTTTCGGGAAGTTTCGGAATTCCAAAACGATCCATCAATCGATCGATCACGAGGCAAAGTCCGTGCCAAAAACCCCAGATCACATAAGTCCAACTCGCCCCGTGCCAAAAACCGCCTAACGTGAATGTGGTGATGAGGTTGAGATAAATTCTAGGCTCCGAAGTTCTAGAACCTCCGAGTGGAATGTAGATATAATCCCGAAGCCAAGTCGCAAGCGTAACGTGCCATCTTCTCCAGAGGTCTTGAATGCTCTGACTGAAAAAAGGCGCGCGAAAGTTTACCGGTATGTTGAATCCCATCAGAAACGCGCAACCGCGCGCGATGTCCGTATAACCGCTGAAGTCGCAATAAACCTGCCAAGTAAATCCCTGCACCGCGAGAAACAAAGAATAATCGTCGTATTCGGAAGGATTGCGGAACACCGGATCCACCAAAGAGGAGATGTTATCCGCAACCAGAATCTTCTTCGCGATCCCCAATCCCAAAAGATACAAACCGGCGTAGATGTACGAAGGTTTGATTCTTACCTTATCCAGAATCGGAAAAAAGTCCTGATGTCTCATGATCGGACCCGCGACCAACTGAGGGAAGAAGAGAATGAACAAGGTAAACCGGAAAAAACCGCAGTTTTCCGTGATCTTTCCGCGGTAGACGTCGACTACGAACGCGATGATCTGAAACGTATAAAAGCTGATCGCTAAGGGAAGAATGATCTGAAACCCGAAGGCCTTTTGATCCAGGAATCCCCAACCGGTCCAAGCGTAAAAGTTATCCGTAAAAAAGTAGAAGTATTTAAAGATTCCGAGATTGATCAAATCCAGTATAATTACGGCTCTCAAAACTCCGAGGCTTTTTTTCTTAAACAGACTGGAGATTGCAAGATAGTTAATATAAAGAATCGCTAATAGATGGAATAGAAACGGAACGCTCCAGGTCGCATAAAAAACCAAGGAAGCGATCACGATCACCCATTCTCTGTATTTTCTTCCGTCGTAAGCCCAGTAAAAAACGTAAACACAGAGAAAGAAAAGAAGAAAGAGAGTGGATGTAAAAATCATTTCTTATCCTTTTCCAAAATCCCTTTCAGATCTTTTGCAAACGCATTGGTAAGTTTCTGCATCCCGATCGAGTTCAGGTGGATCAGATCGTAGTAGTAATCCCCGTTTTCCGGTCCGTCCAAAAGATCCTGATAATCGAGTAAAGGCACGGGGTTTTCCGGATGAATTCTTGCAAGTTCTCGCTTCCACACTTCGTTGCGCTCCGGAAGTCTCCACTGCTGAATCAATTGACTGTACGGCGCTACGACTCCGATAATTTGGATGTCTTGTCCGTTTTCTCTGCCGATTCTACGGATCTCGTCGTGCAGAATCTTGAGCCGATCGAAGTATTGTCTTGTCACTTCGTCCTCGATCGCGTTCGACAACGGATTGCTCGAGATGACGCAAGTATCAAAGATCGCCTTTTTGTGAAAACGATCCGAACCTTCTGGGATCGGCTGACCGTTTGCGGGATCGGTTTTCGCGACGCAATCGGGCACGTCCTTGATCGGATACATGCTGATCTTTTCTTTGTAAGAATTCTCGTAGTCCCAAGGATCGGAATTCTCCAGTTTGAAACGTTTACCTATGTCCTTGATTCTCTTGGAAGGACTCAAAATCAGATCCTGAATATCTCTTCTGTAAGCGATCGACTTGAGAGTGATATAAGCAAGGTCGTCCACATTTACGTCGTAACCGAAACTATAAATTCTCGGATAAACTTCCGCACGATCGAACTCGGAGATCATCGCCAGAGTATGCAAGTTAAGAATTTTTTGACCGACCCAAGGAGTCGTGATCTCGAATACGTGAACGACGGTTTTTACTTTCTTAAAATGCGGAAGGGTTTTCAGAACGGCGAGATCCTGAACGATCAACTCCGTTCCCGGAATCGCGATGGATTGGATCTTTTTTCCAAGAGAAGCAAGCTCCTTATTTAAGATCGGAAGAGACAAACCCTGATATGCGACCGATGTTCCGACAACGAGAACGTCCGGATCGAACGTATTCTGTTTTTCCAAAACGTGATTCGTGATTCTGGAAACGTTGGCCGCGTAGGAATTCTTTTTTAAGAAAGGTCGATAACAGCCGAACTGCATTCCGGTTTCCAAAAAAACGAGAATCAGAACCGGAATCCAGAACTTCGAATCTTTGATAAATGCGATATATTCTTTCATAAAAGACGTTAATCCTAAAACGCAAAGTAGAGGAAGCTCTGACTTTCCGTGATTCCGAAAATCAAAAGCATGAATACGTTCGCTAAAAAGAATAAAACGAACTTCCAACGGCTCTGAACGACTTTTTCTATATTATTCTTATTGAATAGATAAGAAGCGACAAAACAAACCAGAAGCAGTATTCCGTACATGTAGTTTCCATATCCCTTGACTCCGACAAAACCGTCTGGGCCGATAAAGAGAAGGGACTTCATCATCGGAATGGCTTTTTCCATCGATTCGGCGCGGAACATGATAAATCCGAACGATAGGCAAAACATCGTAAAGACGCGCGCCCAGATGTCGTATACGATTCCGCCTTTTTCGTTGAGATAAGCGGCGAGTTTCGTTTTCGCGTATTCTCTATTTGCAAGAATCATAATACCTTGCCAGAGTCCCCAGCCGATAAAGTGATACGCGGCCCCGTGCCAAACTCCGGCAAAGAACCAAGTGATGAAAATATTTCTGTAGATCAGAAAGTTCGTTCCCCTAGAGCCGCCGAGAGGAATGAAGATATAATCCCGAATCCAAGTAGAAAAGGAGATATGCCAACGGGACCAATGGTCAGTGATATTTCTCGCCACCATCGGAAAGTTGAAGTTCGGATCGAACTTATAACCGAACAAACGGGCGACACCGATCGCGATGTCCGTATAACCCGCAAAGTCGAAATAGATCTGCCAACCGAACGCGAGCGCCCCGGTCCAAATCTCGATCGGATTCAGAGTCGCATAATTCGCAAAGGTAGAATCCACGACCTTGGCGAGATTGTCCGCAAACACGATCTTTCTCGTAAAACCGATCAGAATCTGACAAAACGCGATTTGGATGTCTTCCTTCGTAACCGAAAGGGGAACTTCCAAGTCGCGAAAGAAGGTTTGCGCCCGAACGATCGGACCCGCGACCAATTGAGGAAAAAAGGAAACATACAATGCGAAATCCAAAAAGGATTTTCTCGCTTCGATCTGACCGCGGTAAACGTCGATCGTATAACTCAACGATTGAAACGTATAAAACGAAATTCCCACCGGAAGAATAATATCATAATACGCGAATTTAAAACCGGCGACCGGAGTCAGGTCGTTCACGACGCCTAACAAGAAGTTGGTGTATTTGAAATACGCGAGAAGTCCGAGGTTCGTAACGAGCGATAAAATGAGCCAGAGTTTTCTTTTTTTGGAACCCGGAGCGGCCGCTTCGATTTTTAACGAAGCGTAGAAGTCGATGACGATCGAATAGAGCAAAAGAACGATGAATTCTTTTCTCCAAGACATGTAAAAATAAAAGCTCGCACCCAAAAGAAAGATTCTTTGGATCTTACCCTTGAGCAAATGATTGATGATGAGTACGATCGGGAAAAAAAATAAAAAGTGAAGCGAGTTAAAGAGCATGTTTCGACTTATAGGCTGTTTTTAAAGACCTGAAGAGCAGTTTTTCAAACTAGAATATCCTTACAACTTCAATTTAGGGCTTTGGAGATTTGGAATCTGTGGCAAAAATC
Source organism: Leptospira yasudae (assembly GCF_003545925.1). Lineage (NCBI taxonomy): Bacteria > Pseudomonadati > Spirochaetota > Leptospiria > Leptospirales > Leptospiraceae > Leptospira > Leptospira yasudae. The sequence continues at coordinate 106,924 of NZ_QHCU01000006.1, forward strand.
CCTATTTTTTCGGATTCGGGAGGATATACTTTTTCGGGAAGAATCGCATCCAGTTTGAATTCGATTCCTTCGATATAACTAACGGATTTTTTCGCGGAACGAGGATACGTGGAAAAAGAAAAATTCACGAGAAACAAAAGCAAACACCATGCGAAAAGAAGCGAATGATAAAACGCTCGTGTTCCGAATGCGAACGTTCTCCATTCCAAAGACTTCAAAGTCAAACCGGCGAGCAAAATCAAACCGATCGAAGTCCCCACCCAGAACTCGAAAAAATAACCTTCCCACCAAGTATAAAAAACGATCGAAGGAACCAGCCAAAACGAAAGTAAAACGACTTCGATACGGAATCGTTTCCATACGTTTCGCAAGTTCAAAAAAAACAACGAAACGATCGAAACCCAAAACAGAAGATTGAGATTGTAAGGAAGCGACTCTCTCTGTTCCCAAGACTGCGGCCTGATCCGAAGACCGTTTTTGACGCCTTCGAAATTCAAAAACGCGTCTCCGATCCCGCGGTAAAAATTCATCACGTAGTTTTTTGCTTCGGGAGAATTTCCCCATTTGTCCTTGGTCGCATACAAAAAGAGCCAGTTCGCGAAGTTTCGTTCACTGTCCAAGGGCGCGCTGAGATTTCGGTTTAATAAAATAAATCCAACGTAGAGATACGAAAGCGTGAGAATTCCCACGAGAAGAAAGCAATACGCGAAGATAAACCGAAGCTTCCAAGAAAACCGAAATTCCTTTCCCTTCCAGGTTGGAGAGAATAGGATCGAGATCGGAACCAAGGGCAAAAAGAGAATATCGGATTGATGAAAGTAGACTCCGAAAAGCTGGATCGCAAAAAGAGAACCGAGCGTAACGGGTGAATGGCCCTTTTTCGCAAAGTAAACGCAAAACAAATAGAGCAGCGCGGTCAAACAGGAATGGATGAGCGGCGTATCGTTGTGTTGCGCATAAAACCAAAATCCCTGCGAAACATGGACCGCCAAACCCAACACAATCGCGCCTAACGTGTCCGAATAAAGTTTTCGATACATCCAGATAAAACAGAACAAAAACAAAAGAGCCGAAACCAGAATTCGGAGACGAAGGCCGAACATCACCGAATCTTTTCCGAAAATTTCTCTCCAAAGTTTAAGATACAAATATCCCGTACTTTCAAAACCGAGATGATGCGGATTGTAGAAAATTCTCCAAGTAAGATCGGAATTGATATTGTACGCGTAAACGATCGCGTCCCAATCGTAATGCCTGGAAAGAAAACGGAGATCGAATAAAAAGACGGCAAAGATCAATAGGATCAGAAATCCGAAAAAGATTCTATTTTGAAGAAACTGCGATCTCATTTGGATTTGTGTCGTTTCTGGTTCGTCATTTTTTTGATTTTCGATTTTTCATTTGCGGTTCGCGATCCGATTTTCTTTCGTCAACTTTGATTCTTCAGTTGTTCCGACAAACTTTCGGCTCGAAAAAGCTTGCTATGAAATCGCAACCATGCAATCAGCGCGAAAATCCGCGTAGCAAAACAGGCTTCCCTCGGAACACGGTCAAAACCACATCTTCTCACCGATGCGAACAACAAAAACGAAATCTTGAGAAAACCGAAAACATTCTATAATTCTAATATTGAAACAAGCCGTGGATCAGATTGGAGTTCGGTCCTCGAAAAAAAAACGGAGAATGCAATCCGTTTTCCGAGGCGATTCCTTCCGACCGAAGATCGGGCGTTACGATGAGGATTCTTTCCAAACCCAAAAGTCTCCTTAAGAAACCCGTTTTATGAACGAGCTGGATTCCGTTCTGTTTTAGATTCCATTGAAATACGTTCTTACCGAAAAGTCCTCTGGTTTCGAGAAACAAGGTTTCGCCTTTGAGAGAAACGAACGTAAAACAGGTTCTGCCGATAAAACGAACCCAATCGATTACGAACGCAAGACCGATATAACCGAAGGTCAGATAACCGACCGCGAGATACAATCGTTTGTCCTGCAGAATCGGGAGATTCAACACCTTGGGAATCAGTAGAAAATCCGTGAACTTCTGCAGATACAACGCGGACAATTCTCCCGCAAGAAAACAACCGTATAACACCGCAAAGACGATCAAAGTCACGAGGATCGGAGGGATCGGATTGATCCGTAAACGAATCGCCGCGCCCGAAGCGATCTCGTCGGCGTTCAAGGATTCCCATCCGCCATAGAGTTTCTTTTCTGTTTGTTTCATAGGATTAATGATGCAGTTCCTTTCTGTGTTTCCAAAGATCGATCAGACCGTCTTCGATCTTTTTCGCGGTTTTGTCCCAAGTCCACTGAGAAGCGTCCCAAACCGACGGTCTTTGGTTTTTTTTTCTTTGCAATTCCGCAAGCGCGGAAACCCAAGAATCGACGTTCAACGGCTCCGCGAAAAGATCCGTTCCTCGTTCCAAAATTTCATGAAAGACGGGGATGTCCGAAGCGACGCAAATTTTTCCTTCCCGCAACGCTTCCAACAAAGGAAGTCCGAAACCTTCGTGGATCGAAGGAAAAAGAAAGGCGGAACATTTTTGATAGAGCCAAGCCAACACTTCGTCCGCGGGATTCTCCACGAAAAAGATTCCTTCCGATTCCAAGGTTCCTTCTTTGAGAAGTTGCGTCAGACCTTCCGACTTCCAACCCAAACGTCCGGCGATCACAAGAGGAAAGGGATACGAAACATTTTGCCGTTTCAATTTCCGATACGCTTCGATGAGAGTTCCGAGATTCTTACGCGGCTCCAAGGTTCCGATTGTAAATAAGAAATTTCCGGGAAGTTCGCGCAGAGGTTCTCGAACCGAAGGAAAGGATTCCACTCCGGGATAAACGACCTTCAATTTCGGATCCAAGTCCGCGCGGAACTTCAAGATGTCCTGTCTCGTATTTTCGGAAAGACAGAACACAAGATCGGCCCGGTTCAACGTCTTCGGAGAAAGAATTCTATGCTGCCAAAAGTTGGCGGTCGTCATCGTTTCCGGTGCGGAACGAAAATTGAGATCGTGATAGTTCACCGCAGTCAAAGCGTTCCCGCAAGAAAGAGGAAGAAGCTGCAACGTTCCCCAGAAAAGGTCGAGTCGATCCTTTTTGATCCGCTTCGGAATCGTCCAGTTGAGCCAAGCGACGCCCGGAAGTTTTCCGGTCATAAAAAAACGGGAATTCACGTTCGAAAGAATATCGTAAAATACCGTATGAATCGGTTTGTTCGAATAGAGATAGTATTCGAGAGGGGATTCGCTCGTGATCAATCTTCGCAACACTTCCGCGAGATATCTCGAGTTCCCCGTGATTCCGTACGCGAGAGGGCGGACGTCGACTCCGACCCTAGGTTTGTATTTGAGTTCGTTGGTTCGAATCGGCGACATTGGTTTCCGGCCGGCCTAGGTTTAATTCTTGGAAGCGGTTTCCGGCTTTACCGCTGCCAAAAGAAGAACGTATTGAAAGATCGCGAAATACAAAAGATAAGAAGCCATCATCAGCTTTTCTTCCGTTCCGCCTCCGATAACGGAGCGGTTGCACAGAAGAATCAGGATGGAACCCGCCAAAAATGCGAAAATCACTTTATCATTTTTGAATAGAAGGACTATAGAGTCGACCGTCTTTTTCCCGAACGAACCGGAAGACTTGTTCCAAGCGGGCAAAATCACATTCTCCACAAACGTCCAAGTCCGATCCAAAAGCAGAGCGGAAGGGACCAAAAGAAAAACGAACGCGTGTACCCAGGAGATTCCGCTGAAGATCACGGAAAAAACGAACAGACATCCCAGGGTAAATTCCGCATTTCGCTTAACAAAAACGCGGACAAAAAACGGAATCACGATCAATAAGGAAAGAATATAATAAATTCCTTTTACGGCGGTTTCGCTGAGTTCCCGGATCGGATATCCGAGCTGCGATTGATTCAGGACGTCCGCGTAATTCAGAAAATACTTCGCGAGAGTCGCGTTCAAACTCTGATTGTTCTTCCAAGCGCGGAACAAAGGGGACTTGAGATAGTTGTCCAAGATCAACTGCTTCCAAGTCAAAGTCATCTCGATCGTAAACGAAGGGGCGTAGACGCAGGGCAGAAAGATCCAGAAGAGCGAAAAGACAAACGTATAAACTACGGCCCCGTATCTTCTTTGCATCAAAAAGAAAAGAACGAACGCGCCCGGAGTCAGCTTGATCACGATCGCAAGAGAAAGTAAAAGTCCCGACAACCAATCCCTGCTCGTATGTACGGACGCGAGAATCAGAAAGATCAACAGAAAACCGACTTGATTGTTGTTCTGATGATTCTCCAGAAAACGAAGATTCAACAAACATAAAACGACGAAAAAGATCAGATTCCATTTTCGGTTTAAACGAATCGAAAGAATATACAACGAACCCAAAAGCGCGGCGAAGTTCAGCGTCATAAAAATCGCGGCTGCAACCTCGTACGGGAAAAAAGAAATCGGAATGAGAAGGAATGCGAACGTGGGAGGATAGATGTACGAACCCAGACCTTCCATCATATCCTTGAGTTGCAGAAACACCTTCGGAGTGAACGCCTCTTCGATTTTAATTTCACCCGATTGAAGCTTCGCGAGAATCTCGTCGATCTGTTCGAGATTGTATAAATTGTTTCCTTGGGTAAAACGGACGGATGCGTTATAATAATCCCGGAAATCCGAACGATTCCCCGATTTAGAAATTCCGTTTAAAAAAAGAAGGGAGAAGAATAAAACCGTTCCCGCAAGAATCCAGGTTTTTCGATCTCTCAATTGCATTCTGAAACACTTTTCAACGGCACTGGAAAAGCCAACTAAAAAAGGATTCTCCTGCGGACCGCTCGCAGATCCACTGCAAACCATGTTGTTTGAAGACCTCAAAGAATTCGAGTTCGACTTGCCCGAGGAACGGATTGCGCGTTATCCGGCGGCCCATCGGGACGAAAGCAAACTCATGATTCTCGACGTAGACTCGGGAGAAATCAAAAGTGAACCTTCGTTTAAGAACATCGTTTCGTATTTGAGAGAAGGGGACGTGCTCGTCGCCAATCATACGAAGGTCAGCAAACGAAGAGTCTATCTCAAAACGCCGTTGCGGGTTCACGAAGCGATGTTCTTGGAAGAAAAAGAACAACTCTGGAAATGCAAAATCCGTAATTCTAAAAAACTCAAACTCGGAGAAGAACTCAAGGACAACCGCACGCAAAAACTCGGATTCACGGTCGCAAAAAAGGAAGAGGAATTCGTATTTTTAAAACCGCAACGCTCGCTTACGGAAGAAGACTTTCAGACCATCGGAGAAATTCCGATTCCTCCGTATCTCAAAAGGGATGCGGACGCGCAGGACGAAATCCGTTATCAAACTCTCTTTGCAAAAACGCCCGGCTCGGTTGCGGCTCCCACCGCTGGTTTGCATTTTTCGGAAGAACTTTTCGAAACGCTTCGGCAAAAAAAAATCCGGCTCTGCACTCTCGAACTCAAAGTGGGATACGGAACGTTTCAACCGCTAACAGAAGAGAATTTTCAAAATCAAAAACTGCATCGGGAAGAATTCTTCCTGGAAGAAACGAGTGTGGAGCTATTAAACGCGGCCAAACAAGAAGGAAGAAGAATTCTTTCGATCGGAACGACGACCCTACGCGCGCTCGAATCCGCATACGAACCGAATACGAAAACGTTTCGCGCGGGACCGGGAGCGACCGAACTTTTCATTCGACCGGACGACAACCTGCAAAGCTGTGAAGGATTGATCACGAATTTTCATTTGCCCGGCTCCAGTCTTTTGTTGCTCGTTTCCGCCTTTGCCGGAAAAAAATTGATCTTAGACGCCTATCAAAAAGCGATTCAAGAAAAATTTCGATTTTATTCGTACGGCGACGCGATGTTGATTCTGGGAAGAAAAAAATCCGTCTCAAAATGAACGCGGTTTTCAGGAGAAGAGAATTTCTTTTTGGAAATGAAGCGCGTCGAGATACAAAACGAATCGGTAAAAGCCGTACTTATTGATTGATCGTAGTGGGAACCTGAGAGAGAATCGTAATTAGTGATCAAAAAAATAACTTCCAACCAAGCGGCAATCAGACTTCACGCGGGAAAACAAAAACCGAAAAACGGGCTCCCCGATTTTTTAGCGTTTCACAGGGAAGAGCTCAGTTCTTTGCCGAAGGCTTTGGAAAATCCGGGAATCTTTTCCAACCTTCTGCTCACGGGTCCGGGACTCGAATCCAATCTCACTCTGCTTCAGGAATACATCTCCGGTTTAAAAAAGAATATCAAAGTGATCTGCGATCCGCACCCGGGGTTTTTGACGCTCGCCGGATTTCCCGGAAACACGGAATATCGTCCCGGAAAAATGGCCGAAGCGGACGGAGGTTATCTGCTTCTTCCGATGCGCGCTCTTACGGAAGATTCCAATCTTTACTTTCTCGTAAAAGAGGTCTTGCAAACGGGGAGAATCGACTTTCTCACCTTGCCCGAAATGACCGGTTCCAAGGAAATGAACCGCTTTCATCCTTCGGTCAATACGCGTTTTCGGCTCATTCTCGCGGGAGAAGAGGGGGAAGTGGATTTTATCTCCGGAGTCGATCCCGACTTTTACGATAGTTTTTCGTTTAAGATTCATCTTCCGTACGAAGCGGTGATGAAGACGAAAAAGAATCTTCAGTTGTTCGGAGGTCTGATTCATTCCTGGGAAAAACCGGGTTATCCGAGTTTTGATTCTTCGGCGGTGGACACGTTACTCGAAATCGCGCTTCGCTGGAACGACAGCAAAACCAGACTTTCCCTTTCCTTCGCGGAACTCAGAACCTTCGTGGGAGAACTTCTCGTTCTGTATCGAAAGGAAAAGAAAACTCTCACGAGAATCGACGTGGAATCCGCGATCGAAGCGATCGAAAAAAGGATCGCGGTTCATAAGAGAAGATATCTGGAAAGCGTGCGCGAAGGTTTGACGACGATCCAACTCAAAGGTAAGAAGACCGGGAGAATCAACGGTCTTTCGGTGATCTTACTTCATTCTTCCTTATCCGATTTCGGACAAGTGAATCAGGTTTCCGCGCGGGTCGCGCTCGGTTCCGGAAACTTTATCAACATCGAACGGGAAGTGAATCTTTCCGGCGACTTGCACGATAAGGGAGTCTTTATATTACAATCTTATATTAAAGGAATGTTCTCTCACATCCAATCCTTCGGATTGGACGCTTCGATTCTGTTCGAGCAAAACTATTCCCCCATCGACGGAGATTCCGCGAGCTGCGCAGAACTTCTCGCGATTCTTTCCGCACTTTCCGGATTGGAAATTCCCTGCAATATCGCGGTCACCGGAGCGCTGTCACAGTATGGAGAGATTCTCCCCGTCGGTTCCGTAAACACGAAGATCGCCGCCTGGTATGAAGTGATTCAGATAGTTGGCAATTCAAAGGATAAGTACCGGGTCTATATTCCGACCTCGAATCTGAGAGACTTGAATCTTCCGTCGCATATCCGTAAAGCAATGGATAAGGGAAAATTACAAATTTTCACCTGTTCTCACGTCGAAGAATTGATTCCGGAAGTTTTTGGAATTCCGGCGGGAAAATTCGGCAAAAACGGAAAATATCCGCAGGGAAGTCTGTTCCATTTAATAGAGGAAAGAATCGACAGGAAAAAAGAGGAAGAACACGAATAGAAACCAAGACTCGTCCCGCGATGAGACAGAATCTTAGAAAAAATTTCTTTCCATGCGTCTCGCTTCTTCTATATTGGAAGAAAGGAAATCAGATCTCGTTTTTTTGAATCATTGTAGCTCTGTCTTTGCAAGGGAACATTCTCCCCACGGAGAAATTTTCAAACCTGTCTTTTGGTCGGAGAAAAGTTTGCTATTTGAACGATTCTCCATAAAATCTTCGTCTAAAACCAGACTTATGTTTGTGTCTGGTGCTTCGACTCTGATTTCCGATACTAAAATTAGAACATGAGACTCATCGGGGCGATCAATATTCAATCCTCCTTGCTCGTAAGTGGTTTGTCCGCGATCGGACTCGGGCTTCTCATTTCCGTCGCCCAAGTCAAAACCCCCGAAAATTTTCAGGAAATCGAATCCGTTCCTCTGGAAGAAAAAAACGATCCTTCCAAATCGCATCCTACCTTAAAAGGAAAGCACGAGGAACAAAAAGACATTCAAGTCTTCAAAATCTCCGGTTTGAAAAAACCTTCGATCTTGGAAGGATGGGAAACCGATCGACGTTTGACCGATGCAAAAGGTTCGAGTTTTGCCGGAGTCGGCAACGGTTGGAATCCGTTTCCTTCCCGAAACAACCTGGGCTGGAACCAACCCGATTCTCTCTTTAGCGACCAAAACACGAACTGGACGGGTGCGCGCTTTTTCGGCGGCAAACAAGGAAGAGTTCAGATGACTTCTTCCGTTCGTCCATTGAATCCGTTCGGAGAATTGTCTCCTTCTTTGCGCGGCAGAAAATCCGATCCGTTCGGCCCAGCGGACCGCACGGGCGTCCATCAAGCCACGTTAGACAACTTTGAACTCAGTTATACCGTTCTTCCCGGCGTGGAGGCGATTTTAAAAACGGGGAATTCCCTTCCTTATACCGCGGATCAAAAGGATCAGGGCTATTCGATGGCGGGATTCGCTTTTAAACCGAACGAATACGTCAGCACCAAGATCGTGTCGGGAAGTTCGTTCGGGAACTCGAGCTTAACCGCAAACCGATTGACGTATTCTCCGCATTCTTCCAACGCGCAGGCGATGAACATCGATCCGAACATCGGAAACAATCCGGTTTTGAGGAATCAGGCGATGGGAAACGCGGGAGGAAGAGTGATCGAATGGCAGGCGAACATTCAGCCCGTGCAGCGTCTTTCGTTTCAGACTTCCGTTTTGAACAAGGAAAAGGACAAGGGTCTTTATAGTCCGGAAGCCGCGCGTTTTTCGATGTTCATCGATTTTACGAAGATCATTCTGAACGTGCGATACAGTTATTCCGCGGATCCGACCACGCGCAACAACGGCCTTTATATCACTCCCGAATCCGACGCGACTACGCTCGGATTTACGATGCTTTTGGATCCGGCGGGAAGATATTCTCTCTTTTTCGGAAACAACTATTACAATCTTCTTTCGCAGAGAAACACGGGAGTCAACACTCAAGTCGACGAACCTCTGCGATCCTTCTCCGCGAGTTTCCGCGGAAAGACGAGCTTTCAAAACGCGATCTTTTTCATGAACTTCCGAAACAACCTTTCCAAGGGTGTGATCTATACGGATGTCGGTCCGTTCCGTCTTCCTGCGTTCTCCCAATATTATACGGAATACTTCACTTCTTTAGGAATGGAGCTTTCCTTCTAACTTCTTTTCTGGTTGCCCGTTTTTTTCGGTTTAAGAATTTGATTGAGAAAGGTCTTCGAGGCTTCGCCCGTCCCGTCGCAATACGGAAATCAATCGCCCATCGACGCAACCGGTTCGAAACAATCGCAGCCACTTCAGAAAATCAAAAGGAATCAAAGAATGTTCGGAAACAAGTTAGAATCAATGAAGCAGATGAATCAGATGCGCGTGAGAATGAAGAAGCTCGAAAAAGATCTCATGGCCCTCTCGTTCGAAGCGAAATCCAAAAACGACCTGGTAACTTGTATCTCCGACGGAAAACTCAACATCAAAGACATTCTGATCGAAGACGAACTTCTCGCGAAAAACGATAAGAAACTTTTACAAAAGAGCATCAAACAAGCGGTGACCCGTTCCCTTGAACTCGCACAAGCCGCCGCCGAAGAAAGAATGGCAGAGTTCCGCGGAATGATTCCCGGAATGGAATGACCGGATCGATTTTTTCCGTTACGCAGTTCGAACGGAAATCACATTCCGTAAATTGAATATTCCAAAGGTCGAGTTCGAAACGTCCGGTCTACCGAACCCGATCCACGGAATGAAAATAATCCAACGGACACACCGCTTCCAGGCCGCCGGTTTCCGGCAAAAGAAGCGGTTCGCCTTCGTCTTCCGTTCTCACCACCGATTGAGAAGCCTGACCCAAACGATACGGGTCGGCGTTTACCTGCAAAATCTTCAAACTCGGAGCCGTTTTCTTTAACAGAACCACGGCCGGTTGTGTTCCGGTGTTGCTTCGCGTTTGATCGATAAAATGAAATTGTCCCGGCTTCAAGTTGCTCAGAGGAATGATGAACGGAAGGGGTTGCGTTTCATACAATTTGCGGAGTTCGGCTCCGTCGCTCGCGGCGGGAAAGGGAAGGGCGCCTAATACCGATTCCATGCCCGACTTGAAGTTGGCCGCGCCCGCGGAGTCCACTCCCAACTGAGCTTCGGCGATCGTCGTTTCTCCCGTGGACAACCATAAAAACGCGGCGAACAAACGGACAAAGGCGGCTTCTCCGGAAACACCCAAATCGTTTTTCTGCGCGGGTGAAAGAGCGGTCACCGCCGGAGAAGTCAGAAAAATCTCCGCGAGACTTTGCGCGTCTTTGGCGCGCACGGTAGGCCCCGCAACGGTCTTTTTAAAGAATGAATTTCTTTCCTGAACGTTCGAACCGGAAACCGTGTATAGATATTTCATAAACGCGTACGCGAACGCATAATCCACGATCGAAGAGAAGTTCGACGAACCGAACAGGGTGGAACCGTTCACGCCCCTTGCGCAAACCCCGGAAATATTTCCGCGATAACACTGAATCCGATTTGTCTGCGGAGAATAACCGGCGATATCGCTGGCGACTTCGCTCGTCCCTTCGTTCAACCAGGTTTCGTCTCGTACCTTCTGCGATTGATAGTCGGGAAGTTCGAATTGGAATCGGATCAAGTGTTGAAACTCGTGCGCGATCGTGGACAAAAGAGTATCCGATTTGCCGGACGCAACGTCCTTCTCCGCGAGTTCCTTCAACTGAACCGAATCGATATATAAGATTTCTTTTCCGTTGGAACGTACGCTCGATCGGGCGTCGTCCGCAAAAAAATCGGAAGGATCAAAAAAACCGGCCACGAAAGAACCGCCCGGTTTTGCTCCGTCTCGGATATCCAAAAACAAAAGATGAACCTTTCCGCTTTGATCCATATCGGAAGGAGTTCCGAACGCTGCGGTCACTTTCGGAAAAATTCTCTGATCGAATTCACGGACAATGTTGGCGTAATCCAAAACCTGTTCTTGTCCGTTTTCGGCGTAAACAGCGACCGAACTTCCTTCTCCCACGAGATTAGCCTGCAGACAATAGGAGGAATTTTTGGTGATGTCGCGCACCCAGAACTTGCCCGGACCCGAACAACCGATCGCGGTTAGGATCAAGGTTTGCACGTATTGCGTTCCGAGCTTCGGTTTATCGGAGGGAAAGAGGGAAGGGAAAACGCTTTCTAACGAGCAGGCGTTCGAAAAGCTGATCCAGAGAAGAATCCAGAACGTAAGCGCAAGTTTTTTTCCGAAATTCATTCTCATGAAAGATCTTAGACGAAAGAAACTTGATTGAGATTCTCTCTTGCCCCCGTAACTTGTCAGCATCCTGACGCCTTCCATCCGGAGCAATCAACATTGGATAAAATATTTCCTAAGTTCAACCTTAAAACGCGGAGAATTCTTTCGTTTTTCGCGATTTCTATTTTTACGATTCAATTCTGTTCCTTAGGAAATGAAAGACTCGAAAACGAGTCCGCGTCCAAACCCTTTCTCCCCGTTCTTTCCGGAGAATACTATTCTACGATTCAAAAATTGGAAGAAGGTTATTTCGTGAGACAGTTGTTTCTCGATGCGTCCGCAAAGAAGGGAAAATTCATCTTTACTCAGTTAAGCGTGACTCGGAGTAAAAACCGGGAAGAAACGAGAATCGAAGGAATCACGAAGTCGACGAGCAGGGGGTTTCGATTGGTTCCCGAATCCTGCCGCGTATTTACCAATCGCGAATCGGGAAACCGTTGGGCTTTGGTTCGCGCGTATGACTGCGATCACCTTTCCTTTGAAATCGAATCGAACGAATCCAACCGAATCTCCATCGCACCCGATTTTATTCCGGGAAATCCGATCGGGGTTTATAGAAAATCCGCGTCTTCCGATCCGTCTCGAATCAGCGCGCTTGTTTTGGAAAGCGGCGGAACGATTCTGGAAGTCTGGGGCCTCCGACTTTCCCGAGTGAGGAAAAGCGCGTCGATTGTTTTGGAAAAAGAGAACGGAAAACGATATCCGGTCCGCGCGCTTGAAACGATCGAGACCACGGGGCAGGTGACCGCGGAAGGGGTTCCCGTCGAAAAAGGGGACATTCTTCTGTATTCGAATCCGGGAGAATCGGGACCTCTTACGTATTAAGCATATCGAATATTAGAAAGGATTTATATGCATCGGAACGAGTTTGAGATAGGGAAGCTGTTCCCGAATCCAATCCAATTCCTCTTTGGAAAGTTTTAAACCGCTCCATTCGAGATAACGAAGATCCTTCATTTCGTACACGTGGCGGATTTCCCGAATCTTCGTATGTCCGATTCGAAGTTCCAAAAGATCCTTACAGATCGAAATCGGTTCCAAGGAAGCCACTTCCGTTTCCCGAATGTCGAGCTGCCTCAGTTTACATTCCGCACCGATAAAGGATAGGTCCTTGATCTTCGTTTTATACAAACCGAGCTTGGTCAGAGTTCCGATGGACGGATAACGTTTCAGATCCTTTTCGTCCACGGACGTTTCGTTTAAATACAAACTGTGAAGCGCGGGAAGTTTGTTCAACGCGCTCAGATTCTTCACCTTGGTTCCGTTGACGTTCAAAAACCCGATCGTCTTTAAGGAACTGAGTTCCTCCAAGTTCTCAAATTCGGGATGAAGAATTTCGAGCGAAACCAAATTCCGAAAATCGACAAGACTGGCCGTGTCCGGAAGTTCGCTCTCGTTGAATCCGATCCATCGGATTTGATACGGGTAATAACGAAGAACCTTTCCTTCTTTAGAATATACGGGGATTCCGCCGGAAACGGGTTCTCTTTCCAACCACGAACAAGAAAGAAAGCAAAGCCATACAGAAAGTGCAAAGAAGCAACCGAGGATGCTCGCTCGCGGACTTTGTTTCCATCGAGATTCGTTTCGATCGGATCGCATCATACAAATACGATGGAAACCGAAATGGAAAGAAAGAGAAACCAAATTCTTTCCCAAATCCATACACGAGGCAAATAACGTGCTCTTGTTTTGATGATTCAGTTTCGAGTGTTTGCTCATTTTTGCCTGATTTTGAGTTTGACTCTCATCTTCACATTTTCAAAATGACTCTCAAAGACAGAAGGAGTAATTATGAGAACCATCCAGAAGTATGTTAAAACGGCAGTTATTTTTAGTCTCATCCTCGGTGCGCTCTTACAGTGTAAAAAAGACGAGAAAGACGATGATACATTGAATCTTCTTTTATTAGGACTTGCGGCAAACGGTTATAACTGTTCCGCAAACGTCGGCGGCAGAGTAGCGGGACTTCCTGCGATGACTGCATCTACATCCGTTCAAACTTTAGTTTACGGAAAAGTTCCCTTTGTGAACCATTCCATCGCGGCCGTAAAAGTTACGGGTGCAGTAAACGGAACAAAAATCGTTTTCACCGGACGGAACGTTGCCGACTTCGACGAAGGGACTGCGGGAAACACAAACGCTCCTTTGGTTTACACGGCTTCTTCTTGTCCGTTGTTGGATTCGGCTCTGGATACGGCAAGATCCACTTATACCGGCGGTAGCGAAGGAACTTACGGAAGCGCAGCCGGAGACGGACCTTTCACTTACACCCTGAACGCGACTAAAGGCGGAGATTATTACTTCGTATTCTATCTCGCGAGCAGAACTGCGGAACCACCGACGACTACGTTCCAAATTCAATAAGATGGTAACCGACTGAAAATGTATTTGATCCCGAACTTCAATCTATATTGGAAACAAGCCCTGATCGGGTTCGGGATTTTCACGCTTCTCATTTCGTGCGCAAGACAACACCCTGCGATCGACGAGGGCGAACTTGCGTTTCGACAATCGCTTCTCGCGATCCAAAAACAAATCGAGGAAGCGAACAGCTCCAAAATTCTCTCCACGGAACCCAACGGTGACGGATCGTTCACGACCAAGGTCAGAGCGGTTTCGTATGACGTGTGGATCAAATTCAATTTTTCTAATAAAGCGCAAGCCAACGTCCCCGACGTTTCCACCGGCTGGGATATCGGCTTTCAGAGATTCAAACTGCAGACCAACGGTGGATTGACCAATTCATCCGCACAAGGCGCGGCTTGTATAACCAATCCCATTCTTACGGATTTTAACGCCGCGGCTGCGAGTTCATCCACGGCGCTCGGTTGTCCGAACGCGGCGTTTTCTCCCGATACGAACGTTTCCGAAGTCGCCGCCGGAGGGGTTGAAACCAGATACGTAGGAAGCGACGTTCTCAATAAATGGTTCAACTATACTTTGGCGTTTTTGCAGCCCAACAATAAATTGTTCGTGGTTCGTTCTCATACTGGCGGCGAATACTATCTGCTTCAAGTGACGGGTTATTATAGCGCCGAAGGAACTTCGGCATATCCTACGATCAAGTGGAAACAGATCTCTTACTAATCTCACATGACCGTTTCCATCCGCCGAATTTTTCAACGTAAGACGATTCAGATATTGTTTCTGATTCTTTTTTGTTTTTCCGTCGGAGCGCAGGATGAGAAGACGAAACAGAACAATCAGGTTTCCGAAAAAGAATCTCCGAACACGAGTCCTACGAAGGAAAACGGAAACGGTCAAACGGGCCAGAACGGACAACCTCCCGAAGATTCGCAAATCGTGGTCACCGGTTCGCGCGGAGAACGAAGACTCAAAGATTCCACGGTTGCGACCGAGGTTATCTCCCGCAAAAAGATCGAAGCGAGCGGTGCGAGAAACGCCGCCGAAGTTTTGGAAACGCAACTCGGAATCGACGTGGTTCCGTTTTTCGGGGGATCGAGAGTTCGAATGCTCGGACTCGATTCCCAATACGTTCTGATTCTCATAGACGGGGAAAGAATTTCCGGACGTCTCAACAACGCGGTGGATCTCAGCCGATTCAAGGTACAGAACCTGGAAAGAATCGAGATCGTAAAAGGCGCCTCATCGGCGTTATACGGAGCGGACGCGATCGGAGGGGTCATCAACCTCATCACGAGAGAAGCCGACAAAAAGCTCAGCTACGAAATGCGGACGACGTACGGAAACGGAAGTCGGAAAAACTTCAATACCGAGGGAGAATTCAATACCACGGCCAATATGGGATTCCGCAACGAGATGGTGAGCGGCGGCGTCTCCGCGGGTTATAATAAAAATCCGGGATATCGATTGGTTCCCGATTCGCAGGCGACGACCGGAAACGCATACCAAGACTTAAACGCGGGAATGAATCTTACCTTCAACCCGGACGGAAAATTCAAGGGTAAGACGAGAATTCTCTACCAACACAGGGATCAAAACGGAGTCGACGTAACTCAGTCCAAGGCCGTCTTTGATCGGAACAACAAGACGCACGACTTTTTAGCGACCGGTTCTTTGGAATACGGATTCGGAAGAAAAAATCTGATCTCCTTCCGCGGGAATATCTCCAAATGGGAAAACAAGTATTACAATAATCAACGAGGTTCCGACGAGTTAGACGTAAAACAGTTGAACGCCGAACTCACTTCTCAAGGAACCGTTCAATTGGATATGGAAGCCTCCGACCGACATTTTATCACGATGGGAGCCGAATCCTTCGCGAACGAATTGGAATCGGATCGATTACAAAATCGTTATGTATATCGAACGAGAAAGGCCGCCTTCTTTCAGGACGAATGGACGATCTCCCGTTCTCCCAGAATTCGAGTGATCCCGGGAGTTCGGTACGACGACGATTCCCAATTCGGAAACCAAACGACTCCGAAGTTCGCGATGCGTTATGATATTCTCCAGAACTTGGTATGGAGAGCGAGTTACGGAAGAGGGTTTCGTCCTCCGAGCTTTCAGGAATTGTATCTTCGTTTTGAAAACCCGGCGGTGGGTTACGTCGTGGAAGGAAATCCGAACTTAAAACCGGAGCGATCGATCACGATCAATTCCGACTTGGAATACACTCCGTTCAGTTTTCTTACCTTCTCCTTCAGCTTGTATCGAAACGACATCATCAACTTGATTCAATACAAGTTCGATTCCAATAAGGGAAAAGAGTTCGCCGAATTCGAATTGCAGAACATCGCAAAGGCTTATACGCGAGGCGGAGAATTCGGAGTTCAATACCGGTTCCTAAAACACTTCACGTTGGAATTGGGATACAACCACACGGATACGAGAGACTTAACTACCGACCGTCCTCTGGAAGGAAGAGCGCTTCACCAGGCTTCCGCGAACTTCATCTACAATACGCCGAGCGGTTTTCAATTCAACCTGAGAGGAAAACATCTCGACAAACGTCCGTTCTACAGTTCCACAAACAACTTGTCAGCAGCGGGACAGGATTACATTCCAACCGAAGTCAAGCTGAACGAAAATCCTCCGGTTACGTACGGGAAACCGTTCACCATCATCAACATCCGAATGGAACAGAAATTCTTTGAAAAACACTTTGCGTTGTTTGTGGGAGTGGACAACGTGTTGAACCAATACGAACTCGCCTACAACCCGATGCGGCCTCGCTTCTACTACGGCGGATTTTCGGCTCAATTCTAAGAAAGAAGTTAGATCCCAACGCTTCGTTTAAGAGCGTATGCAGGCTCCGTGAGAAGCACATTCTCTTTCTGAAAAACGGACGATTGTAGGAGTTCCGACAAATACACGGGATAAGAATTCTACTCGTCAATATGATCTTTTTTTGATATAGGGATCTTTCCGGATTTTTCCCACGAGCCCGCCTCCACCGCCCAATTCAGGGTGGGGCCCGCAGGTTTTACGGAAAGATTGTCGGAACTCTATTCTATTCTTTCTTGATGGAAGAATTTAAATCAAACGTCTTTCTTGTTTAAGGTTTTGTAAAACGGAATGCTGACCAGAACGATCGCGATCTGCGCAAGCCCGAACACAACCGCAGTCAAAGAAGAATTCCAAGCAGGATTGACCGCTGCGGAAACACGATCCAAGCCCACGGAAGAAATCGGACCTAAAAAGAAACCGAGAGAACCGAAGCCGGTCAAACCCGCCATCACAAGTCCGTTGTTCTCACGCGTACAAAGAGAAGAAGCCAAACGCAACGATGTAGCAAACATCAAACCCGCACCCAATCCGCAGAAGAACAAAGAAACGCTGATCCACAAAACGGATTGAAACATTCCGGAAAGAGTCAACGAAGTCCCGTAGATCAAAGAACCGATCGCAACCGGAAAGTATTTACCGGTTCGTTTGGAAAGTCGGATCGCGGGATACGACAATAAGGCCATCGGTAAAAAAACCAAGGACAACATTCTCCCCGTCTCGGAAGGATTGAGGGAGAATTCTTCGCGAAGACGAAGATTGAGAGAACTCATAAAATAACCCGAAGTGAAACGATCCAGAAACTGAAACGCCAAAGGGAATAAAAGAAGGGGATGCGATAAAAAGACGATTCCGGATTCTTTCCAAGAATGTTTTTTGCTTCGATTGAATTTCTCTTCAGGAACGAATTGATAAACGACCAAAGCGAGAAAAAGTAAAATCCCGGAACCCATCCGAAACGGAAGAGTGGGATCCTGTTTGCCTAAAAATCCGAGTGAAACTCCGACGGCCCCTCCTAAGGAAAGAAGCATACCGGACAAACCCATCAAGGCGCCGTTTCCGAACTTGAGTTTGGATTCTCCGTGTTCCACGTCGGCGACCGAAGCGAGAAGAAGACCGATCACGAATACGTGTGCACCTCCTTCCAAAAAACGCAATAACAGAAGGGTGGCGAGATTGTCCGCATACGGAAGCAAGCCCAATAACAACGCGTCCAACCCGCAGAAGAGAATGATGATCTTTCTGCGGGTTCCGAAATAATCCGAAAGAAATCCCGCAATGGGAGAAAAGAAAAAGGACCCGAGCATCGCGATGCTCAGGAACCAGGCGACTTCTCCGTTGCCCGATTGAAAACGGTCCTTTACGATTTCCTTAAATACGGGAACGATCATCGTTACCGGAAGCATCGCCAGAAAGACGGCCGCCGGTAAAAAATAGGGGGATTTTTTTCGATCAGCCTTTTGCAAGAACTGCGTCATACGCTTCCTTACCGATCGCAGAAATCAGATCCTGTTCCAGCTCGGAGAAAATTCCTTGGTTCAAGAGGAATACTTGTTTGGATTCCGTTAGGATCTGCTGCTTTACGTCATCGCTTACGGGAAGAGAATCCAGAGCGGTGCGGTAATTTCCTTTAAACGCGTTCATATCGGTGATCGCCGGAAACTCGTAGAACGAAATTCCTTTTCCTTCCGGAAGCGCCAACGCTCTAGCAGCGACCTTCTTCAGAATTTGCCCGCCGGAAAGATCCCCTAAGTAACGAACATAAGAATGCGCCGCTAAGAGTTCTGGTTGTGTCGCCGAAATTTTGCGGATTTTATCCACGTAGGTTTGTGTTGCAGCTGTCGGTTTGTGATCCGCCGCCTTCCAAGATCCGTAAAAAAACTGAAGGTCTTCTAAAAGTGCGTTCTTGCGATAGAGTTCCGGATAGCGAATCGATTTGAGAACGGGGTTGTCCGCGTGACGCTCGAGTTCTTCTTCCATCGCCTCATACACAAAGTAAAATGCTTCCAGATGGCGCGCGTAGGTTCCTTTTTCCAAAACTCCCTTCATAAAACAGCGAATGAAGGCGGAACTTTCTGCGGCTTTGTGTTCTTCGGAGGTTCCTTCCCGAAGCAATGTTGCTAAATTCATTACGTATCTCCTGACAATACTGTGACAATTCTCGAAATTTGATACTGAGAATCAAACTTATTTTTGAAGAAGGAAGCGTGTTTCCCTGAAAAATCGTGTGGGAACTCCTCAGATTCTCCAATTGCAATGGGAAATTTTGTGGGAACTCCTGCGAATTTCCCAATCGAACCGTAAAACTTTGTGGGAACTCTCACGTTCCAATTGCAACGGAAGAATTCTCCTGCAAAGAGAGCTTTCGTATGAGTTCCCACAAAGTCCCACCGTGTTATTTGCGATTGACAGGGCAAAGGTCGGCCGCCGAGAATTAAGGGGATCGGAAGCTTGTCGTTCGCATGAAAGTAGAAGAGAAAAAAATTGCCCTCAGAAACACGAAACAAAAGGGGGAAATCCTCAAGGTTCTCGAGGCAGCCAAAGGTCCGCTTTCGATCAAAGAGATCTACGAACTTTCCCGCAAAAATCTGGACAACTTGGGAATTGCGACCGTTTATAGAGCTGTCAATCATCTGATGGAAACCGGAGCGATCAACGAGATCCATTTGCCGGGAGAATCCTCGCGATTTGAAGCGAGCCATCTTCACCATCATCATCACTTTCACTGCAAACAATGCGACCGAGTGTTCGACATTGAAATCTGTCCGTTTCCTCTGGACAAAAGTCCGAAAGGATTTACCGTGGACACCCATGAGATCATTCTCTATGGAACCTGTTCCGACTGTAATTCCAAGGCAAAATGAATTCCGAATCTAAAGTAAAACTCAAAACAATCTGGATTTCTCTCCTTCTTATCCTGGGATTTATTTTCATCGATAGAATCCTCTTTCCCATCGCACTCTTTGAATTTCCGAACGAACTCGAATGGGACACTTCTCCTTGGTATAACTTTCTTCACAAACGCAGAAACATCCGCTTTGATTCAAAGGAGAAGGGAATTCTTGTGGCAGGAAGCAGCGTCGCTCTGTATTCTTCTTATCCGAAACAAATTACGGAGGAACTTCGGTCTTCCGGCGCGAAAGACGCCGAAGCCTTCAGAGCGGAATTCTATTCTCATCCGGCGCTGTCTCCCACGGACTTTTATTATTATTCGGACGACATCCTAGCGAAAAAACCGGAACTCGTCGTTTACGTTCTGAACCCGGCCGATTTACAATTAGATTATATTCAAAAAACGGAAAGTTCCTTGGCGAGCTTCGACGAAGAAGCTCGGATGAAGGATTACAAGGTCCGTCATCAAAATCGATTCATTTTCCCCGGAGAATTCCTCGCCGACCATTGGAAAGAATACACGAAGGGGGAATTTTTCGCTCAGTTGACCAAGGCCGCGATTCTCCTCAATCGTTTTAGAAGTTTCTTATACGATCCTTGGACGGAATACATGGAACATCATACGAGAACCATGCGTTCCTATCACTACTACACGGGCGCGATGCCGAAAGAAGGGATTTTTCTAAGAGGTTGGACTCCTCCCCAATTCACGATCGAATGCGAACTCAAAGACGGGAAGTTGTCGGAAGATATTTTTACGCAAAAACCGGGAATCAGCGTTTTTATCGAGGAGATCACTCCGAACGGAACTCCTTTGAAATATCCGTCCCACCAAGAAACGTATGCGAAAGCCGGCTGGAAACCGCTCGTTCTGGATTTCACCGATGGATCCAAAAACAAACCGGAGAAGGTGACTTTGAAATTCACCGTTTCACCTACGACGAGTTCGGACGAAGTGGACGCGAGAATTTTCGGAATCCCCGCAACATACGGGATTCGTCTGCCGCAGAATTTTTGCAGAAGAGAAATCCGTTCCGATATTTCCTACGATCGAATTCACGGCTTGGACGACGATCGGGTGGAAGCTATGTCCGACGAAGACTATTTCAAAGACTATGAAAGACGTCTTTATTTTAATCCCGAAAACGAAGGCGCTCTCAATCGTCTGAAAAAGATCCAACGGAACAAGGAAATCCTCGGGAACTCCTCTTATTTCATTTGGTCCGAGATCCAGTTTTTGGAAAAGACGATCGAGAAGTTTAAGGCGAAAGGGCAGAAGCTGATCGTCATCAATTCACCCGAGAATCCGATCGAAAGTAAATATTATAAAAATGGGAAGTGGTATTCCGGTTATCTCGAATTTCTGAATTCTCGTACAAACGAAACGTTCGGCTTTTACGATCTCAAGGACGCGATCCCGGATAAGAAGTCGTTTTTGGACCCGCATCACCTGACGTTCAACGCGGCAAAACGCAGTTCTTCCTTATATCGGCAGGCGATTCAGGATTTTTTAAATTCTTCTCCGGAAAGAAAATGATATGCGAACGGAAAGAACGAATTCCTTTTTCTGCAAAGTTCGTTCTTGGCTTGAAAACCCGTTCGTAATTCTTCCCTTATTTTTCGCGTTATACGCGCTTGCCTCCGTTCTGATCTGGAGAAAGTACGATTGGAACCCGAGCTCACAGATCAACTTCGGAATGCAATTCGCGGTTCAAAATCCGGCAACGACTCCGAAAGGCGCCGTCGTATTTTTAGGCCGACCCGGCGATCTCGGCGCCGGATACGACGGACAAATCTTTTATTATTATTCCAGAATGTTAAGCGAATTCCATTTGGATTGGCCCAAAGGTTTCGAGGAAAACATTCGAGCGCCCCGAATCGGATATCCTTTGTTCGTTTCGATCTTCGGGTGGTTCGGCCCTTGGGGAACGGTTTTCGGAATGTATTTCCTCAATCTGGCCGCAATTCTTGTCTCTTGGTATTTGCTGCGGGACTTATGCGGAGAAAAATTCAAGATCTATACAAGCTTCTATTTATTCTCTCCGTTCTTATTGGGAAGTTATGCGCTCTTGGTCAGCGACGCCGTTCTCACGGGACTTTTGGTAATCACATATTGGTTTTATAAAAAAGAGAAGTGGCTGTTGTTTGCGGTGTTCGGAGGTCTTTCGATCGTCACCAAAGAACAGGCATTCTTTCTTTTGTTTCCTTTAGGAATTCAATCCTTGTTCGATCGTCGATGGAAACATTCGATCGCGATCGCCGCCACCTTGTTTTTGCCGTTTTGCTGGGCCGTGTTTTTAAGAATTCAATTTCCGCATTGGTCACCCGCAAGATTTACGGATTTTTTCGCGCCGTTAGACGGTTTTCTCGGTTATTGGAAGGAAATCAACGAACCGAGTATATTCTCTTTTCTGCAAGTTCCCGATTTTGAAACGGGATTGATTCTTTTTGCGAAGAAGTTCTCGAGAGTTCCGATCTTTCTTTTATTTCTCGCGGGCTTGTCCGTGCTTGCGACGGGACGTTGGAACAAGGCGATCGGACTCAGAATTTCGTTTTTCTTTGTGATCGTTTCGGTTTTTTCCGCGGGTTATGTGCTGTATTGGTCCTCGTACGAAAACGTTTCGAGAATGTTTACGGTTTCGATCGCGTTTTTGATTTTTTGGAAAACCGAAGACGAAACGATTTCGGATACCGCCTATTGGCTCGTAACCGGAAGCATTTTCTTTTTCTTTTTGTTCAAGCTCGCCTTCGTTTCCACTCCGCTTCCTTTCGAACTTTGGAAGTGAAAAAGAATGTAGAAGTCCGTTCCTTGGACCTAAACGGTATTATCCGAAAGAATACGAATCTGATTGGCGACGGCTCGCCGTGCTTCCGCGATTGAAATGGAAAACGGAACTAAAAAAATGGGATTCGCAAATCGGATTCATTTATCTTTGCAATCCAAAATGAATCACGATTATTTGGTCCGACAAACAAAAAGCGAATCGAAACGAGTTGTTATTGGATCCGGCTCAGCTTCTTTCAATTTCCTGAAAAACGAATCTTATAACTTTTATAAATTCTTTCGTTGATTTCACCGAGCTTCGTTCGATCCAACGCAATCTGATTTCCATCGTCCAACGAAATCACCGCGTAATTCGATTTTCCTTCGCGGATATTCCGCTTCAGATCGGCAACGGACTTCACGTCCTGACCGTCGATCTTCTCAACGATCTTAAAACTGAAATCGTGAAAACCGTCGTTCGATTCGTCGGGCAACACTTGGGAAAGAAGAACGATTCTTCCCGTGTCTCCTTCCTTCTCGTGAAACTTAGAATAGTCGTAAAGATAAAGAAGCTTACGATCCACGCGCGATCTCCAATCCTTTCCCCATTCTTCCAGAAGGGCCTCGGACAGTTCCAGAAAAACGAAACCTCCTTCCACCGCATAATCGTTGGAATTCGGAATGCTCTTATACGGAATTCGAACCGCGGAATACGGGAACGGCTTCAGCTTCATGCTGAGTTGAATTTTCTTTTTATCGCGCAAAACAAGCATGGGAATCTCTTTCCCGAGAGAATAACCGAAAGAATCTCCCGAATGCGCCAAGAAGGAAAGAACTTGTTTTCCGTAGAGAGGATGATCGATATATCCTTTCGAATCCACGTTCTTTCCGCCGAATTCAAGGATGACGTCTTCTAGTTTCAAAACTCCGCTCGCGGAAGAACCCGGAATCACGTCGGCGACAAGAATCCCCGAATCACCTTCTTCCATTCCGTAATATTTTTTTACGGCTCCGTCGGTGATCGGTCTAAAACGAAATCCCTTATAACCGAACACGTTCGTTCCCGGAGTATGGACGAATTTTTGAATGATAAAAGAGGGAATGATTCTTCCCGAATTTTTTCCGGACGTAAAGTCGTAGAGAAGTCCCGTGACTTTTCCGTTTTCGATCACGACTTCCCCGAATCCGTTCAAACCTTCGCTCGAACTCAGATCCACAACGGGAAGTTCAACCTGTCCGAGAGGCATTTGATCCATGTCCATGCTCAAAAGAGCTGCTGCGGTCGATTGGATGGAACCGGAATTGTCCAACTGATAAACGTTGACTTGCTTCGGAAATACGACCACGGGAGAAAAACCCAAAGGAACCAAATCGTCAAAGAAATTCTGTTTTTCCACACGCAATAAAGCCAGGTTGGATTCCGGATCTTGTCTGAATACGATCGCCTTCATCTCGGAATACGAAGAATACTTTTTGACTTCGACGAGAGTCGCGTCCGGCAAAAGAGAATAGGGAATGAGAATACGATTCCCCTCGGTTACGACTCCGACCCCGCGCCTTACTCTAGGATTTTTCTTTTTCCAAGGCTGGTGGTATTCGGGTTCCTGATACGTTACCTTGATCTGCACAATGCTTTTATAATACGATTCCTGGGCGGATTTCGAGGATTTGGAAACGGATTCCTTCTTTTCTTCCTTTTGAGTTTCCTTTGGGGAACCGTTCGCAGCTCCGTTTTGCGCGGTTGCATTTTTGGAATGTTTCGCTTTAACGTGATTTTTTTTAATAAGAAGCAGATCCGATTCTCCCTGGGAAGAAACTTCCGCAAAAATCGAAAAAGGGATCGAAACGAAGCTAAATAGAACGAGGGAAAAAAGCAAGGTTCTGAATTGAGTCATGTTCGTATTTACTCCAGACCGTAGGTCTTGCGGATTTTTTCGTCCGCTCGTTCGGCTTCTTCCCGATTCAAGATCAAAGGAACTTGAACGTCTAAAAATTTCAGACGAAGATATTTTTCTTTGGATTCTTTCAGAATCCGTTTGAGATCGTTCAATTCTCCGACGGGAGTTCCGTTTACCGATTCCAACACGAGATTGACGAAGTAATCCGAAGAGGAATTCACGGGATGCGAAAGTTTTCGATATAAAACCACGTCCGTCTTTCTACTTCGATTCAGACCGTCTTCGATAAAGTAAAAGAATCTGTATAATAGCTGGCTTCCTCCGGAAGTGTTTCCTCCGCGGCTCCAACTCGTAATGAGATCGCGTGACATTTCTTGAAAGAGAAGTCCGCCGATCATCTCGTAATCGTACGACTTGTCGTATTGATTCCGCATAAAATCGAAATCGGGCATACGAAGCGCGGGAAACGAAACGGACATTTCCTTTCCGTCACGATAGAGCTTAAAAGAAATTTGATCGCCCGCGTGTTTGTTATCCACGATCTCGACAAAGTCGACTCGTGCGTCCTTGTCCTGCATCACGGTTCCGTTTTTTCCGATCGGATGTCCGTCGATCTGCACGAGAAAATCGCCTTCTTTCAGATGGTTTTCCGCCGAACCGTTCTTCAACACGCGCGTAACGAACACGCCTTCCAAAGAATCGGGAATCTTCTTCGCCTTTCGCAAAGAAATGTTAAACGAATTGAGAGTTCTCACTCCGAGCTCGACGTAACCGTCGTATTTTCCGTCTTCAATATCCGTGAGAAAGTGACGGATCACATTGGTAGGAATGAGATATCCGATATTCTCCCCTTTGGTCGCGACTTGAAACGCAACTCCCACAACCTTATCGTCCTGAATCGCGGGCCCGCCGGAATTACCCGGATTGATCGCGGCGTCCACTTGCAGAACCAAATGACTGTCCACCGCGGAATGAGAATATACGGATTGATCTTTTCTTGAAACGATCCCTCGCGTAACGGAAACCTTGTTCCCTCCGATCGGATAACCGACCACGATCAAGGGAGAATTGAGTTCGGGAATTTCTCCGAGAGAAAGATCTCTCGAATCCTTGTAGAAGTCGGGGCTGTCCGCTTCCAAAACCGCGAGGTCGCAGTCGTGTGCGAGATGAAGAATCTTCACGCCGTACCATTCGGTTTGATTGTATCTCTGCACTTGCACGAACTTCGCGTTCGAAACGACGTGCGCGTTGGTAAGAATTCTTTTATTTCCGATTAAAAAACCGGTGCCCGAACTGGCCCGCACCGTATCGGTCGTCCAAGGAGAAAACGGATTCACCGCTTGGGAATAAACCCGGATTTGAACGACGCCTTTGCGGAGTTCGTCGAAGGGAAGGGCGTTTTCAACGGCGTAAACGCCGCTTTGAAAAACGAGAAACAAAACGACCGAGAAGGCCCGGAGCGCAACATTCGAATTTCTTCGAAACCAAATCCTAAAAAAACCGGATAGATTAGCCGTCAATGGGCCCTCCCAATAAGAAACTTCTAGTTTAGAATTTTCTAATGTCCTTCGAACTCGCAGATCGCGAAAACCGGCACCTTCAATTCTTCCTGAAGTTTTTTGCCGCCGCCCAAATCGGGAAGATCGATGATGACCCCCGCTTCGTAGACTTCGGCTCCGAGTTTTCTGAGTAATTTAACCGCGGCCATCATGGTTCCGCCGGTTGCGATCAAATCGTCCATCAGAAGAATTCTATCTCCCGGTTCGACCGCATCTTTGTGGATTTCGATCACATCTTTTCCGTATTCTAAGTCGTATTCTTCCGAAACGGTTTCGGAAGGAAGTTTTCCTTTTTTACGGATGGGGATAAAACCGACTCCGAGTTGAAACGCGAGAGGAGCTCCCGTGAGAAATCCTCTGGCTTCGATTCCTGCAACTTTTGTGATTCCTTTGCCTTGGTAGCGGTTTACGAAAGTTCCGATGGTCAGTGCGAGTCCTTCCGGATCGAGTAAGAGTGATGTAATATCGCGAAACAAGATTCCCGGTTTTGGATAATCGGGGATGGTTCTGATTTTGGATTTAACAATAGACATCTAGGTTTTACGTCCCAGGTTTTTAATTTACGGGTTCTATTCAAAAAACCGGAGACATTTCAAACAATTCTTTTTTGTTCGGAATACGGAAAAGCCCGGCAAAACCGGGCTTTATTTCGATTGAGGAAGAATCGGTTCTTAATAACCAGAATTCTTCAGCGCGGCGATTCTCGCTTCTAATGGCGGATGAGTGGAAAACAAGGCCATCCATTTGCTGTGTCCCGAAATTTTCATCGTGGCAAGAGCGTCTCCGCCTCGTTCGTCTTCGGGTGCGTCGAATGTGCGTCTCAGTTTTTCGAGGGCCGCGATCATATTCTGACGTCCCGCAAGTTTCGCTCCGCCCGCGTCCGCACGGTATTCTCTCGTTCTGGAGAAATACGCGACCACGATCGACCCGAGAATGCTGAACAGAATACTGAGTAAGATGTTCGCCACAAGACGTACCGTGTATTGCAGTTCGTCTTTGACCATCGTGCTGAGCGCGTAGCTGATGATTCTCGAAAAGAACATTACAAAAGCGTTAACAACTCCCTGTACCAGAGTCATGGTCACCATGTCTCCGTTCGCTACGTGCGCCAATTCGTGCGCGAGGACTCCTTCTACTTCGGAGTTATCCATCGTTTGTAGAAGTCCGCTGGAAACCGCGACGAGAGAACTGGACTTGGACGGTCCGGTCGCGAACGCGTTCACTTCCGGAGAATGATAAATTCCCACTTCGGGCATCGGAAGATTTGCGGTTCTTGCAAGTCGTTCCACTTTGGAATACAATTCTCTTTCGGCTCCGGACGCGGATCTTGGATCGATGATCTTAACGCCCATCATCATCTTCGCCATAAACTTAGAAAGCAACAGCGATACGAATGCGCCGCCCATCCCCCAGAGGAAACAGAACACGAGCAATGAACTCAGATTAATTCCGTTTGCATCCAGATACGGACCGATTCCCAGCACGCTCGTAACGATCGAAATCGTAACGACCACGAGGATATTGGTCAGTAAAAACAACCCAATTCGTTTAAACCACATTTTGGTTTCTCCTTATCTCGCGCCCCATAGGAAGCGAGATTGAATTTTATAAACTTAAAATAAGTGCAATTCTTTGGACCGAGTTTCAAATCCGATTGAATTCTTTTCGAAATGTTAGACTCAGAAATGCTCCTTTCGGGAGCATTTCTATTGCGTTTTTTTCAACGAGTCCCTTAGAGACATCACTCCCGACCTACGTCTTTAATGAGACCCGAACTCGAACGAAATGCGCTCAACGCTTTTGTTACGATCTCGATTTTTTTAAACCTTCCTCGGTTCTTTACGAAAAAAAGAAGCGATTAAGAATAAAATCCCCAACAACACATACGCGGTTACGAAAGAATTTAAACCGACATCGAATTGATTGAGAATATCGTTTCCTCGTAACGAGAATCCGTGAATGAAACCGGTCGCCGCGAGAAAGGCCGCGATCAAACAAGTGATCAAAGCTTTTTTGAAATCACGATCAATGACGAACACTGCGATCGAAGCCCAGATCATCGAAGAGATCAAAAATCCCTGCGACAGACTCAAAAGTCCTCCGAGTGGATAGGGAAGAAACGGTAATCCTAACGGAACATCCGACATCCAAAGATGCGCGGTTTCTTTTACGCCCGCGTTCTCCAGAATTCCGGCGATGGATCTGTCCGCGAAGTTGAAGGTGGATTGAACGAGAAGAACTCCCCAACCAGCAAGAGCGGGAAGAATTCCGACGACGACGGCGGGAGCGTGTCTGCTCGGAGTCGCTTCAAATGCTTGCGAACCGATTACGATTCCGATCCAAAGTACGATGGCCATTCCGGCTTCGACGGGAATCAAGGCTTGGATGAATGCGAGAAGACCGAAGAGCGCGACGATCGTCATAAACACTCCGTTGAGAGTGGAATAACCCGCTCTAGCGCCTAACGCTTTCCAGCCGGGATGTCCGATGTAGATCGTAGTCGGAAACGGAGATCCGAAAAAAGATCCCACAACGGTTCCCACTCCGTTCGCCATCAAAGAATCTCTGGTATTGAAGGAATCTCCCGAAGCTTCGGCGGATTCTATGTTTTGCAAAGAACCGATCACGTTAAAGATCCCCATCGGAATCAAAACGGAAAGATATTCGCGGATATCCGCGTGTTGAAACGCCGAGAACAAATCGCTTATGGAAAGAACCGGAAGATAAAGACCGATCTGACTCGTGGAACCTTTGAGCAACGCCCCGTCCATCATCGGATTTCCCCAAACGCCTTGCGACCAGGCAAGAATGGTTCCTAAGATGACGGAGACGAGTCCGCCCGGAAGACGAAACGGAAACACTACTCTAGCAAAGTATTGCAGAAGAATCACTCCGAACGGAAGAAACGCGATCAGAGGATTCTGAAAGGTTTTCACCAGAAAGTCCATGGAAATAAAGGTGATCGCGATTCCCGCAAGAGAAGAAAGAAGAGCGGCGCGAGGAGTCACCTTGCGGATCTTTTCCGCGACAAAGGAACCGGACATCTCGATCAAACCGGAAAGAAAACTCGCGACGAGTCCGACCTGCCAAGCCAATTTGTAATCGCCGGTTTTCTTATATACGGGAAGTATAATAAAGAATACGAATGCGAACAAGGATACGGTGTTGATCCCGTAGGGAAGGGCGGTGACGTCGGTCCGATTCTCCTTTTCGGCGAGACGGTGCGCCTGCCAGGAATAGAAGAGATTCCCGAGTAGAAGAGAAATTGCCGTTCCCGGAAGAATGACCTTATAAACGAAATCGCCCGGAACACCACATAACGTGGTCAGCAAAAAAGAAAGAACGAGAATCTGAATCAGATTGTCGATCATCAGACCGAAAAAGCCGTCCAAATCCCCCAGTACAAACCATTTTAATTTATTTTGGCTCATTGTTTCGATTTACTCCCAAAATCCACTTGAATCACGTTGGACTTATCGTCCTTCGTATCATCCTCTTTTTTCTCTGTTGTGACCGTCTTCTCGCCCGAACGGAAATCCTGCAGGATCTCAGGCTCCGTCGTAAAAACTTTTAGATTCGTCAATGTTTGTTGTGTTTTATCAAAATAGCGCAGGACACAATCCCAGGGAATGAAGACTTCTTCCCAAATGTATCCGAATTGAAGTTCCGCGTAGATCCATTCTTCCTGAAGGTCCAAACGACGAACGCCGCCCTTCGGTCCGAACACGAGAACGATCCCGGATTCTTTCTCGTCGCCGACTAACCCGCGTTTGCCGATGACGAGTTGGGGATGGGGAAGGGCTTGCAGATAGAAGGTCCCGAACTGATCCCAGTAAAGATCGAACAAAGAACGTTTGAACTTTCGGAGCGTCAGGATTTCTTCTTTCAGATTTTGTTTATCCATTCTTTAAATTCTGATCCGTAATTCCCGCGTTGGCCTCGTTCAAATAATCCCCGTGGATTTTGTATTCCGGAACGAGGGCCTTGAAGGCGAGGAAGATATCCTTGTCTTTGTTGGTGCGGCCCGCGTTCAGAAGTTCGTTAAAACGAGCGACGAACGTGGTCGTCTCCTGATTCTCCAGAGGCGCAGCGATCTTGATCTTTGGATGATGCGTTTTTTTGATTCCTTCCAAATCCAGAAGAAGTTCTTCGAACAGTTTTTCTCCGGGTCTGAGTCCTGTGAATTGGATCGAAATGTCCACATGCGGTCTGAGTCCGCAAAGACGAATCATTTCTTCGGCGAGATTCAAGATTTTGACGGGCTCACCCATCTCTAAGATAAAAATTTCTCCGCGTTCTCCCATACTTCCGGCCTGCAACACAAGCTGCGTCGCTTCGGGAATCGTCATGAAGTAACGAATCACATCCGGGTGCGTAACCGTAACGGGTCCGCCGTTTGCGATCTGTTCTCGGAAACGAGGAATCACCGAACCGTTCGAACCGAGAACGTTCCCGAAACGAACCGTGATGAACTTGGTTCTGGTTTCCCTCGAAACATGTTGCAGATACAATTCGGCGGCGCGTTTGGAAGCGCCCATGATGTTGACCGGATTGACTGCCTTATCGGTGGAAATGAGAACGAAACGTTCCACGCCGGAAAGTCTTGAAATGTCCGCGATGTTTTTCGTGCCGAGTATGTTGTTCATCACGGCTTCGGTCGGATTGACTTCCATCATCGGAACGTGTTTGTAAGCGGCGGAATGAAATACTACCTGCGGAGAATGTTTTTCAAAGATCGAACTGACTCTGGAAAGATTTTTGATGTCCGCGACGATCGGAACGAGTTCCACATTCTGACCTTGCAGTTTTTTCTTCAGTTCGTATTCGATTTCGTATAACGGCGTTTCGGCGGAATCCAGCAGGAGAATTCTCGAAGGTTCGAATACCGCGACCTGTCTGCAAAGTTCGCTTCCGATCGAACCGCCCGCACCGGTCACGAGAATCGATTTGCCTTTGAGATAAGAACGAATGGATTCGATTTCCAAGTCGACGACCGGACGACCCAAAAGGTCTTCCACCTGAACTTCCCGGAGTTGATTCAGTTTGGGAGAATCAAAAAACAAAGATCCCAAAGAGGGAAGAATCTTGAACTTCACGTCCGTACTTTCAAAAGAACGGATCAAACGGCTGATCAACTTTCCGTCCGGATTGGTGATCGCAATGATCACCTGTTTGACTCCGAACTGATGAATCATCTGTTCGGCTTGATCGATCTTTGCGAGGATCGGAACGCCTTGGATATGCGCGCCGATCTTTTGGACGTTGTCGTCCAAGAATCCGACCGGATTCAGCTTTAGTTCGTTGTGCCTACGGATTTCGGAAAGAAGCGTAGCGCCTACTTTTCCCGCACCGAGAATGAGCGTGGGAAGTCCTTCTTCCTTTGCCTTTTTGAGAATGTACTGATCGCGGAACACTCTCCAGGAAAAACTGCGGATACAAAGAAAGCTCAAAAGAAGAAGCGTATCGAGAACCGGAACCATTCTCGAGAGCTGTTCGAATCGGTTGTAGAACAAAAGCGCCGTAGTCGAAATCAGGGAAGAAAGAAGTGTTACCTTGATGATTTCCACGAGGTCGTGAATGGAAGCATAGGCCCAAATCGATCTGTAAATGTCCGAAAGAATAAAAACCGCGGCTCGGACGCTGATGACGATGAGTAAAGAGGTGAGAAATCTTTCCGGTTGAGCGAGAAAAACGAACGATTCGAAGCGGATCCAATGCGCCAAAAAGTAGGAGATTCCCATGAATAAAAGATCCAAAGGGAAGACCCACATTCTTCGATTCCAATGACCGAGCATGTAGGAAATAAAATCCGCTTGTTCCTAAAAGTCCAATCTTTTTGAAATGAATGCGGCCGATTTTTGGGCGAATCGAAAAATGTGTTGCAGAAATTCTTTTCTTGCCCCACTCCAATAGGAGAATAAATCGGTTCTAATATCGGGACACCTTGAAAGAAATTATCATCAACCTCCAAGGAGATCTGGACTTTAAATTGGGAGAAGCGCTGCTTTCCAAATTGGAAGATCTCGCGGAAGCTCCTCGCAAAATTCTTTTGGACGCATCGGGACTTCAAACGGCAACGTTAGAGGGAGCTTCCATATTAAACCGACTTCCGGAACGGTTTCCGCAAACCAAGTTCGCGATCTGCTCCGTTCCGGGCGGAATCGAAATTTCTTCCCAACAAGAAAACGAAATCCCCGTATTCGGAGATCGGGAATCGGCAAAAGCCCATCTGACCGCGGAGGACGCAAACGGAGGGGCGTTTACGGAGAATTCTCCCGTCCTGGTGAATTGTCCGAACTGCTTTCATATGCTGAAGATACAGGTTTCCGGAAACTACGCCTGCCCGGCCTGTCATTCCAAGTTTTTCGTAACGAAGGACTGGCGCACTTCTCCGTTCGAAAGATTATTATAATATTCTTACATTTCCTCGAAGAACTTGATGGTTTCCAGAACTTCGACGGGGACGTTTCCCGCTTGAAAGTACGGATTGTATCTTTTTTTGATTCCGGAAACGAGTCTGCGTTTTCTGGCCTCGAAAGAATCCATGGACTCCTTGAGGATCGGATTCTTCTGCAACTCGCCGCGAAGCTGCGGAGAAAACGGAACGTAACGGTTGAGTATGTCCCTCGAAACGCGATTGAGTCTGAGTTTGCCGGAGGATTCGAACAGAATCCAATACGAATAATCGCTAGCGAACAAGTCCTTTAGATTTTTCTTATATTTTACCAGCTGTTGATCGATTCCTTTTTTCGCGTCGGGCGTCAAAGCCGGAGACTTACGGTAATTCTCCAGATACAAATAATATTCCGAAGTCAGCGAAGGAGGGGAAGAATCCTTCCATTTTCTTCCGCGGACGGTTCGTTCGATTTCCCAGCGGAATTCTCCGAGGGTTCTCGTGATCGCAAGAGTCATGTTCTCGTTTAAGATCTGCGGAAATACGAGACGTCCTCTCGACGAAAGTCCCGAAGTGATTTCCTGCCAAAGAACGCCTCTGCTTCCGAACACGGGAAGAATGATACAATCGGGACAGATTTCCTTCATTGCAAGTTCGGGTTTGCCCGGAGTCTGTTCGGGTTCGAAAGAGATCTGTCTGTAAAAAAGATGCTTATCGATTTTATGAACGTGATCGACGACCGCGTTCAGTTTTTCCGGGGTCACCAAGAACGCATCCGTCTCTCCGTACATCTGATCTTCGGAAAGAATCGGATACGCGAGGTTCGGATTGGCGGATACTCCGATCAGACCGTTGAACAATAAATTGCTGAGTTCCCAATCCAATAAATGAAGAAGGTCTTCGATTCCGCTGTCGCCCGCGAATTCGTCCGTTCCGGTTTTACGCAACATCGTCGCGCGCACTTGTTCGTACGATTGCGCCAAGTGATTTCGCGAAGGAATTTTCTTTCCGGAAAGAATGAGACCGAGCCATTCCGGTAAAAAATACACGGCGATCTTATGATTGGAAGGATTTGCATCCTGAGTATAACCGCGGATCTTCTGAAGAGTTCCGTAGAGCTGAACGATTCTTCCCGCCGAAAGAAGATTCTCGTCCATATAAAAGAAGTATAAAAACAGAAGAACCGCTTTCGGAACCGGACCGATGTCCGATCTGTATCTCGCATAACAAGCGGAGTACAGTTGAATGAAGGTTTGAATTTCTTCGGGTTTGTGTTCCTTGCGGACAAGACCGGGATGTTCCTTAAAGGCTTGCACCCTTCGTTGAATCTCGGACGTGGCCGAGTTCCCCATCGCCGCGTAGTTCAAAATCTGCGTTAGACTCCCTTGAAATTCTTCGGGAAGAGCGATATCTTCCTGAGCGCTGACGCCGCCCATTTGAATTCCGCCCCAAGCCCTCGTTTTTTCCGCGTCTTTTTCGGGAGGAGTCTCGACTTGAATTCCCATATCATTTCCGTTTAAACTGAGGATCTTCGCGTCGAAACGAATCCATTCCTTGTCTTCGCCGGAAAACAATACGTGAATCTTATCCCCGGTCGATACGGGAAACGAATGATACAACTTCTTCGTAAAAACTTTCGCGTGAAGAGTTTTCTGAACGGAGTCCGGACCGGGCGGCCCCGAATACAAAAGTCCGGGGAAGGCTTCTTCCCCATCGGTCAAGAATACGACGGGAATCAATTTTCTCGGATGAGGTCCGAGATCGTGAACGAGATGTTGCAATCTTTTGACGATGAGTGCGTCTCTCCAAGCGGGGAGTTCTCCCTGATGTGCGAGAAACGAAGCAAGTTCCGGAAGAAACACTTCCTGAAACCAAGAGTGAGAATCCGAGATCTTTTGAAGAACGGAGATGGATGCGTGATCCACAAAAGAGTGAATTTGAATCACGTCTCTTCCGTTCATGTAGGTCAGCGGAAGTTTTTTGAGAATTTTAGCGCGCAACGCGGCGCGATGTTTGATCGAATTTCGAAAACGTCTTTCTAGATAATATCCGGCAAGCAACAGGAGAGCCACAAAGATAGTTCCGTTGATGACCGGGATCCAAGAAAATTCCGGCCAGACAAGAATGGGGCGGGCTTGCGCTAAAAAAAACATGCGAACTGTATAAGTTTCTTTTTTTCAGGGTCAAGCAGGATTCTTAGAAGCGATTTCAGTATAAGAACCTGTCCCAAAAAAACTCGGCATCTCACTCCTGTGAGTCGCTCGACGGAGAAAGAACCTTGCAGCTTGATCTTTCTGACAAAGTAAATCGGGTTTTTGGGACGCGCCGTAAAGAATTCTGCAAACAAATTCCAAAACTTCGAACCGATCTTATCTTAGATCAAAGAAAAGAGCGTTTCAACTCGAAAAGATTTTTAGATCGATCGAAAAAATCTTCTTTCCAAAAGAATCGATCCGAATGCTGGTGGAATTACAGTCCATTTTCATGGGATTCATCGACGTCCACGTCGGTGGGAAGACGGTTAGAATCCGTCACGGTATCCGCCGCTGTAAGAGGGACGAAAGGCATATTAAGTCACTGGGGCAACCTGGGAAGGCATGCTGAGTAGGAAGATCTCAAGTCAGAATACGACCCTATGAAAATCCTGAAGATACGTTTCGTCCTCGGAAGTAAGGCGATCCGTAACTTAAAAAAGACAATTTCTCATTAACACGCGTTAGATGCTCCTCGGAGAATTTCTACGCTTACATATCGTTCGTCTTGAAGTTTACTCTGCAAGGAGGAGTATTCTATGCGTACCGTTTCTACGTCCGTGGAACGGAACAAGGATCTTTCCGTGTCATTAGATCCGTTCCTGACCGTATCGTTGATTTTTGTTTCTTTGTTCGTGATTTATATCGTCGGCTTGGAACCGATGCCCGAACTGCACGCGTCGTTTCACGATATACGACACGCGACCGGATTTCCCTGTCACTGAAGATGAAAGGAATCCTTTTACAGAGACTCGTCTTAGGATCTAAGGCGGGTTTGATCGCCGGTTTGACGTACGGAATCTTACTTCAATTCCTAGTCGGACCGTTGATCCTCAAGGCCGAAACTTTCGAAACGAAAACGGAGACGACTTCCGCGCATTCGCATTCTCATGGTACCGGAGTCAAAGCGCACCATCATCACGAAACGACCGTTTCAGAAGGGGATTCTTCCGCTCCTTCTGGGAAACGTTTTTTGTGGACTTGGATCGGCTGCCTTCTTTTGGGTCTTGCCTTCGGGATTCTCGCGACCTTAGCGCATTGTATTTTAGAATTTAGGAATATTCTATCTTCTGAATTCTTTTCTGCGTCCTGGAAACCTTCCCTTTTGATCGCCGTTTCCGGATTCCTGATCTTTTTCGGAATTCCATCTTTGGGCCTTCCTCCGCAACTTCCCGGAGTGATCGGCTCGGAAGAAGACTTCGAATCCAGGCAATTCTGGTGGCTGCAATCGGTCGGTTTGTCTTCGATCGGTTTGATTCTTAGCTTGTATTTGCAGATACGCTTTCCGAAAGAGAGAAGCATAGCACTTCTACTTTGCGTTTTGTTATGGATTCTGTTGTTCGGTTTTCTGTTTTGGATTCCGGGAGTTCCTCCGTATTCGACCGAAACGCCCGTCCCGAATTCACTCCGAGTGGAATTCGTTTTCAACAGTATCCTCGCGAACCTCGTTTTTTGGAGCGTGATCGGATTTCTGGTAACGCGTTTCCTAAGAACAAAACAAAACGTTTTTGTCTCAGCGGAAACGGGAAGGGCGTAAAACTATGAACGGTCTTGGAATTCTCATCGTGGGCCATGGAAGCAGAGAAACTTCCTCCAGTGAGGAATTCGAGACCTTTGTGGAAGGATATCGCAGACTTCATCCCGAATCTGAAATCCGAATCGCTTACGTCGAACTCGCGCAGCCGGATCTAAAAACGGCCTTGCGCGAGCTTGCATCCGCCCACACAAAAATTCTCATCGTTCCCTTATTCTTATTCGCGAGCGGACACGTAAAAAACGACATCGCTCTGATCCTTTCGGATCTCAAAGAGGAATTTCCGAACCACAAATGGATCACCGCCTTACCTTTGGGAATTCATTCGAATATCATAAAATTATTATCCATCCGATCTCGCACCTCTGAACACTTTAAGGAAGAATCCGTTTCCAAAACCGCCGTTATCGTCGTGGGCAGAGGGGCTTCGGACGCGGATGCCAACGGAGATTTCTACAAGGCCGTGCGATTTTTCGAAGAAGCGAATTCCTTTCTCTTCGTCAAACCCTGTTTTATCGGAATCACAAAACCGCTGTTACACGAAAGTATAGAAATGGCGGCGAAACTCAGGCCGGAGCGGTTGCTGATTCTCCCGTATTTCCTATTTGATGGAAAACTAATACAAAAGATTTCTCATATAGCCGGGGAATATTCGCAGAGTCATCCTTGGATTCGGATCGAGGTCGCGCCTCATTTCGGACCCGATCCGATCCTGTATCCGATCCTCGATGAAAGAATCTCGCAGGCTCTTTCGGGCAAAGCCGCTCTTCCCTGCGATCACTGCGAATACAGAGTTTCCATTCCGGGTCTCAAGAACAAAGTCGGCGGACTCAATTCTCTTCTTTGGAGCATGAGACATCTCGAGACGCATACGCAAGCGGCGCCGCACGAGTTTCCGCATCGAAATTTAAAAAAACATATCTACGTTTGCGAGAACGTGGATTGCGCGAGCAAGGGAAGCATTTCCCTGATTCATCGTCTCCGTTCCGCGATCAAAAAACACGGAAGACAAACCGACTTTCGCGTATCGAAGAGTTCCTGTTTGGGAAGATGCGGAGAAGGGCCCACAGTGGTCGTTTATCCGGACGGAATCTGGTATCAAAAGGTCGATGAAAACGACGCCGAAGAATTGGTCGCCGAACACCTGTTTAACGACCGTCTCGTGTCGCGACTCGTAGACAATATCATGCAGTAATGGGAGGAAATCAAATGGCATGTCACGAAGTGGCCGCTCTGCGGTTGGGAATGATGAACGTAATCGGAATCAAGGACGAGGCTACGATCCGTCACGAAAGGGCCGAGATCGGCGAAGACGCGTTAGGCGCTCCGGGACCGATTCGTTCTCTTGCGGAAGCCAAGGACTTGGAATCTCTCATCAAATTTTACGAGGCTTCTCTGAGCGATTTGGAGGAGACGATCTCCAAAACCTCCAAAGACGATCCGAAGATGTCGTATTATCGTTCCCTTTTGATTCTTACCAAAAAGGTGGAACTCGAACTGAAGAATTCCCTTTTGTCCTTTCAGAATCTGTTTCGCGATCTGGAAGAGATGCACGACTTCGTTCACGAAATTTATCCGGCATAAATCGATGGCAAATCCTCCGAAAAAAGCGGTCGTCCAAAACGTGATTCGAACCGAAGGTTCGGCGACGATTACCTTCGTTTCCAAAAGCGGGCCTCTTCATTTTTCAGGAGGTCAATACGTGATCTTCAACTGCGGTTTTATCGCGGAAGAAGGAAAGGAAATCAAACGCGCCTATTCGATCTTTTCCTCGGACGATAAACAGGAAGAGTTTCAGATCCGCATCCAGCCGTTAAACGGGGGATTCGCTTCCCGGTATATTCCAAATCTTGCAATCGGTTCCGAACTCGATTTTTCGGGGCCTTGGGGTAAGTTTATCGCAAACCCTTCCTGGCCCAAAGACGGAAGAATTCTTCTCGTAGCGACCGATACGGGAATCACGGCGATCATCAGTATTCTTCAATCCAACCGATGGAAAGACAAGTTCGAACGCACTGCGGTTCTTTGGTTTTTATCTCCCGCCGACGGATTTATTTCCGTGCAGGAAGTTTTGGACCTGCTACCAAACACATTCCATTCTTTGCATATACTTCCGATTTCTCCGATCGGCGATCGCCTACGCGAAGAAGAATGTCTGCGTGCGGTTACGGAAGAATTGGATTCTTCCATTTTCCCGAACAACGCGTTTTTAGCGGGGGATGGGAAATTGATCCGAATGATCCGAGACGTTCTTTTAGTCCGGGGACTTTCGGAAGAGAACGTCGGATTGGAAACGTTCTTCCATTCGATGCGGGAATCGGAAAACGTTCGACCTTGAAGCGACCACTTTATGGCTACGAAAGAATTAAGAGAAGGATTCACTACGGGAGCTTGTTCCGCCGCCGCGGCAAAAGCGGCCACCCGTCTTCTCTTAAAACGGGAACCCGTTTTGGAAATCGAAACGACTTTGCCTAACAAACGTCAGGTGCTATTTCCGGTCAAACGATGCGAACTCGACGGAGAAGTCGCGATCTGCAGCGTGATCAAGGACGCGGGAGACGATCCGGATTGCACGCACGGAGCCGAACTCACGGCGCGAGTTCGCTTAACAAAAGAGAGCAGAATCGTCCTGAAAGGCGGAGACGGAGTCGCGACGGTAACTAAGGCGGGACTCGGTCTCGAAGTGGGTGAGCCCGCGATCAATCCGGTTCCAAGAAAGAACATCAGCGAAATGATCCTCGAAGAACTCGAAGGAAGTTCGTATAACGGCGCCGAGGTGGAGATCAGCGTACCGGGCGGCCAGGAAATGGCGAAGAAGACGATGAACGAACGTCTGGGTTTGATCGGAGGGATTTCCATCTTGGGCACGACCGGAATCGTAAAGCCGTATTCCACCGCCGCGTTCAAGGCAAGCGTGATCCAAGCCGTTCAGATGGCGAAAGAATACGGAATCGATACCGTCGTATTGACGACCGGAGGCAAATCCGAAAAGTTCGCGATGGATCTTTTGCCTTCCTTGAACGAACTCTCCTTTATTCAGGTCGGCGATTTTATCGGAACCGGAATCAAAACCTCGGTCAAGGAATCCATGCGTCACGTCATCATCGTGGGGATGATCGGCAAGTTATCCAAGATGGCCGACGGAGTGATGATGACTCATAGAGGCGGTTCCTCCGTGAACACGAAATTGTTATCCGAAATCGCGCGATCGATCGGAATCCCGGAACCGATCGCGGTTGAAATTCAAAACGCAAACACGGCAAGACACGTATTGGAAGTCTGCAAAGCGAACGGTTACGAACATATCACCACGAGAATCTGCGAGATCGTCGCGAAGAACTGTTCCAAACACGCGGGAACGAATCTACAAATCTCCTGTTATATGGTGGACTTCGACGGAGTCCTGCTCGGCAAATGCGAGAACTTCTCGCAAAACATAGAATCAACGGAAGGAAATCCCGAACATGAATGACATGAGACAAATGACGTCTCTCGGAAGGGAAATCGAAGACAAATCCTTTTCGATCATAGACGAAGAGGCCGGACCGCATTCTTTTTCAAAGGAAGAATGGGAAGTGGTCCGAAGAATCATCCACGCAACCGCCGACTTCGAATACAAAGACATCACGAAAATCCATAAACGCGCGGTCGACTCCGGGATCGCCGCGTTGCGAAGCGGTTGTCCTATCGTCTGCGACGTGCAGATGATCATCGCCGGTCTCAATCAGGAAAGACTCGCCGCCTACGGATGCAAGACGTACGGTTTCATCTCCGACGAAGACGTGATTCGAACCGCCAAAGAAAAGAACTCCACTCGTGCGATCGAATCGATCCGCAAGGCACATACATTAGGACTTTTGAATGGAGCAGTCCTCGCCGTCGGGAACGCGCCCACGGCCCTGCTTGAAATCGAACGGATGATCCGGGAAGAAAACGCAAAACCTGCCCTCGTCATCGGCGTTCCGGTAGGTTTCGTCTCCGCGGTCGAATCCAAGGAAGTGATTCTAACATTAGAATCTTCTGATACGCTTTCCACGCCTTACGTTCTGACGCGGGGAAGAAAAGGAGGAAGCACGATTGCGGTCGCGATCATTCACGCACTTCTTCTTTTATCCTCCAAACGAGGGGAACGATGAGAGCCGTCACCGTAATCGGAATGGGCGACGAAGGTTGTCCGGGGCTTTCCAGCCTCGCGATCAACGCGGTCTCCAAAGCGCAGGTTCTCGCGGGAGGCGAAAGACATTTGGATTTTTTTCCTCAATTCCGCGGTGAAAAGATCGTCTTCAAAGGGGATTTGATCCGAGCGACGGAACGGATCGCGGAACTCGCTTCCGAACATACCGTTTGCGTTCTCGCTTCGGGCGATCCTCTCTTTTTCGGAATCGGAAATCTCATCTCCAAAAAAGTGGGATTGGAACACGTCGACTTCATTCCCGCTCCGAGTTCGATTCAACAAGCGTTCGCTCGAGTCGGAATGAAATGGGACGACGCCGAAATTTTATCCCTACACGGAAGACAAATCGAGGGCCTGGTGACAAAGCTCCAATCTCTTCGTAAGGTCGCTCTGTTTACGGACGAGGTGAATCATCCTCGGGCGATCGCGTCCTATCTTTCAAACTTCGGCGAAACGGATTGGACCGCGTTCGTCTGCGAAAACCTAGGCGGCAAAGAGGAAAGAATCCGCAAGTTCGACATAAAATTGTTAAGCGAAGAAGAAGGGATCAATCCTTTGAACGTGCTGATTCTTACGCGAAACGAATCCGAATGGAAGCCCCCTTCGATTGTGCCTAACGTTCCCGAAGAGAACTACGCGAAACGAACCCCGAAAAAAGGACTGATCACCAAAAAGGAAGTGCGGATTCTTTCCGTCGCGTATCTCGACATCCGGGACGACAGCGTGATTTGGGACATCGGCGCGGGATCGGGATCGATTGCGATCGAAGCGGCTCAAATCGCCAAAAACGGAAAATCCTACGCCATAGAAGTCGATCCGGAAGGGATCGAGATCTGCAAACAAAACGTTCTTTCCCAAAAAACGGATAACGTTCACGTCGTTTCCGGAAAAGCGCCCGAAATTTTGGAACGGCTCCCCGATCCAGATTGTGTATTCGTAGGCGGCTCCAAAGGAAACCTATATGAGATTATTCGAATTTGCTTAAATAGACTCAGTTCTTCCGGAAGTTTGGTCGTCAACGCGGTAACTCTCGACAACGTCGCGGAAGCGTATCAAAGTTTCAAAAAACTTTGTCTCGTTCCCGACGTCACTCTTTTGAACGTTTCCCGGGCACAACCTCTCGCGGACTATCTGCGATACGAAGCTCTCAACCCGATTCATATCTTTAAAGTCACGAAGCCGGAGGGGTTTCAACGATGAAAACGAAATACGGAAAACTCTACGGAGTCGGAGTGGGCCCAGGCGCCACCGACTTGATCACTCTTAGAGCGGTTCACGTCTTGAATGGAGTAGACGTTCTTGCGATTCCGAAAAGCAGCGAACACTTAGAACCGTTCGCATGGAGAGTGTGTTCTCCGGTCGTTCGGGAAAATTCTTCCCAAGAAAAATTATTTCTTCATTTTCCGATGACTAAGGAACCGGAGATTCTGATTCCCGCTTGGGACAAAGCCTTTTCGGAAATCGGAGTTCGATTGGAAGCAGGGCATAACGTTGCATTTATCACGCAAGGAGATCCGAGCGTTTACAGTTCCTGGAGTTATCTTTTGGAAGAAGCGCAGGATCGATGGCCGGGTATCGAAGTCGAAATCGTTCCGGCCGTTTCATCCATCACGGCGATTCCCGCCGAATTGCAAACCCCGCTTGCGGACGGAAGAGAACGCTTTTGCGTCGTTCCGGGAACGTACGGAATCGAAGACTTACCCGAACTCGTAAAACAATTCGACACCGTGGTTCTTACGAAAGTGGGACAAGTCGTTCCGCAGCTCGTTGCCATGCTGAAGGAACTCGATCTGCTGCAAAACGCAAGCTACGTATCTTACGGAACCACGGATCGACAAAGAATCGTACGCGATTTGGAAACGATTCGAAACGAAAACTGCGATTACTTTTCGATGGTGATTCTTTCGATCCGAAAACGAAAAGGCGTATTAAGAGGACGGAATGTCGAAGCGGAATAGAAAACCATATTCCGTTTTTGTAATCACAAAACACGGACTCGAAATCGCCAAAAGAATCCGATCGGCTTGGGAAGAAGTGGACCTCTTCGTTTCTCCCAAGTTTCTCGATCAAGCGCCCGCCGGTTCCAAACCGCTTTCGCTTCCGATGGATCAAACGATGCGCGAAACGTTTCAGGAATACGACTGTCATATCTTCATCATCAGCGTAGGCGCCGTCGTTCGGATGATCGCGCCTTTATTAGAAAATAAGAAAGTGGATCCGGCCGTTCTTTGCGTCGACGATCGCGCGAATTTTTCGATCTGCGTCTTATCCGGTCACGTAGGCCGGGGAAATTTTTATACGGAACGTCTCGCGCAAACCCTGGAGAATACTCCCGTCATCACGACCGCGTCCGACGTTTCCGGCACGTTGACCGTGGACATACTCGGACGCGATTTCGGATGGAAACTGGAACATCCGGATCGGAACGTAACGCGAGGCTGCGCGGCGGTCGTCAACGAAACGAAAGTTTTATTCGTTCAGGAAACGGGAGAAGCCGACTGGTGGCCTCCGGATAAACCTCTTCCGAAAGGAGTGGAATACGCGACTTCCTGGGAGAACGTCGATCCTACGGAATACGAAATTCTTCTCATCGCCACGGATCGGAACGACTTAAAGACAAGAAGCATAGAACATTACAATAATTCTATATTATATCATCCTAAATCTCTGATACTAGGACTCGGATGCGATCGTGACATACCGTTTCAAACGGCGGAAAACGGGATTCTCAAAATTCTTTCGGAAAACGGACTCGCGATCGAAAGCGTACGCGCCATCGCAAGCGCGGACCTCAAAAAAGACGAGAACGCGTTTTTAGAACTCTGCGCAAAATACGGATGGGAATTGTCGACCTTCTCCTCCGAAGAATTGGATCAAGTCGCTTCGATTGTCAATCCTTCGAACACGGTGAAACATTTTGTGGGAACCAAATCGGTCAGCGAGGCGGCAAGCTTGCTCGCTTCCGGAGCGGAAGCATTACTCGTTCCCAAACAAAAATACAAGGAAGAAGAAAACGGTAAGAATCTCACCGTTGCGATTTCTCGAATTCCGTTTCCGAAACGATCGATGCCCGAGTTGACGACAGCCTCGAGGGAAAACGTATGAAGAAAGGAAAACTCAACATCGTCGGAATCGGACCGGGCAACGATTCGCACATTACGCCTGCGGTTTTAAAAGCGATACAGGAAGCGGATCTCGTCATCGGTTACGCGACCTACATCGGACTCGTCAAACACCACTTAGTCGGGAAGCAAGTGACAAGAACGGGAATGACCGAAGAAGTCGGCAGGGCGCAAGCCGCAGTCGACGCCGCCAGAGAAGGCAAAATCGTGACTCTGATCTCTTCCGGGGACGCGGGTGTGTATGGAATGGCGGGCCTCGTCTTCGAAGTCTTGCGTAAAATCGGATGGAAGAAGGAAGATTCACCCGAAATCAAAATGATTCCCGGAGTCACCGCGGATAGTTCCTGCGCTTCTCTTGTGGGCGCCCCTCTCGTTCACGATATGGCGAGAATCTCCCTTTCCGATCTTTTGACTCCTTGGGCCGTGATCGAAAACAGGATCGAGTGCGCCGCGAAAGGAGACTTTGTCATCACTCTTTACAACCCCGCCTCTGGCAGGAGACAAAGACAAATCGTAGAGGCTTCCAAAATTATTAAGCGACATCGCCCCGGAACGACCCCGGTCGCGCTCGTCAAAAGCGCGTATCGAAGACAACAGAACGTTCAGCTTTCGGATCTGGACAACTTTTTGGATTACGAAATCGGAATGAACACCACGGTACTCGTGGGCTCCACCAAAACGTTCGTCTACGAAGGTTTTATGGTCACCCCTCGCGGTTATACGAACAAATATTCCTTGGAAGACGGCAGCGTCAAGGAAGGACAAAGAAGGGCGTTTTCTCTTCGATCGGAAGGCGATCTGCAAAGCAGAACCTCCGAGAACGATCCATCACCGAATTTGAATATTACGAAAATCAAAGGCG
Organism: Leptospira yasudae; assembly: GCF_003545925.1. Lineage (NCBI taxonomy): Bacteria > Pseudomonadati > Spirochaetota > Leptospiria > Leptospirales > Leptospiraceae > Leptospira > Leptospira yasudae. The sequence continues at coordinate 151,037 of NZ_QHCU01000006.1, forward strand.
CATTTCTAAAACCTTCGACTTCGGTGATCGAGGCGGAAACGAACCCTCAAGCCGCGCCCGTAAGTGCGACCGCGACCCTGGATTCTTCCGCAGTGAGGGCGATCGAAACCTTGGATCTTTTGACCAAGATGAAAGAAGAAAACGTTCCCAAACGAATCGATTCCATCGATCCGACCCGACACAAACTTTGTTTTATCGGCCGACTCGGCGGCGGAATTCTTTTTAAAAACAAGGATCGCTATTATATCGTGGGAAGATTGAAAACTCCCACGCGCTTCGAAGACTACGGTTTCCGCGATCCGGGAGAATACGGAGGTCGATACTGCGAACTCAAAGTGATCGATCCAAAAAGAGTTCTCGATCTCATTTTCGAATTCGCGATTTCGGCGCACAACGACATTCTTCCACGAGAAATATATGAGAAATTCATCATATACAGAAATTCTTCCGCAAGCGAACGGCTTCTCGGTTATGTAAAAACAGAAAGCGGAAAGGTTTTTATCGACGAGAAGGAATATTCGGACATTTCCTGGCTCGGCGCCATGCCCTTGGACGTCTGGTCTCTCGTCCGCGGAGTGATCCTAAAATGTTAAGCGAAGGTGCAGTATGAAGGTTTATATCATCGGAGCGGGGCCGGGCGATCCCGAACTCATCACGATCAAAGGAGCGAGACTCGTGGAAACCTGTCCCGTCGTTCTTTATACCGGATCACTCGTGCCGACCGCCGTTATCGAAAGAGCGAAAAAGGACGCAACCGTATTAGATTCCTCGAATATGACATTAGACGATATTTTAGAAGTAATTCTCCAGGCTAAAGAAAAGAACCAGGACGTGGCGAGGGTGCATACCGGAGATCCTTCGATCTTCGGGTCCACCGCCGAACAGATGAGAAGATTCGATTCTTTGAATATACAATACGAAATCGTACCCGGCGTCAGTTCCTTTACGGCGGCCGCCGCGGTTCTGGGCAAGGAACTCACCCTTCCCGAAGTTTCGCAAACGGTCATCATCACAAGAGCGGAAGGAAGAACACCGATGCCTGAAAAAGAGCGACTTGAAATTCTCGCACAATCGGGAGCCACTCTCACACTTTTTTTGAGCGTACTCCACATTCGAAAAATCGTAGAACAATTGACTCCTTTTTACGGAGCGGAATGTCCCGTGGCGGTCGTACAAAGAGCGACCTGGCCCGAACAGAAAATTTTAATCGGGACGTTATGCGACATCGCGGAGCGCGTCAAAGCCGAAAAAATTTCGTCGACGGCGATCATCTTCGTAGGTCCGGTTTTGGATTGTCGCGATTTTGCGGACTCGAGGTTGTATTCCGCCGATTTTTCGCACGGATTCAGAAAGGCAAAACGAAATCGATGAGCGAACCCGCAAAAGAAACCAGAGGCCTTGTTGTCGTTCATACCGGAAACGGAAAAGGAAAAACCACGGCGGCGCTCGGAATCGTATTTCGAGCCTTGGGTAGAGGAATGAAATGCGGGGTGATCCAATTTCTCAAGGGAAAATGGGAAACGGGGGAACGGAAATTCGCGAGAACGATTCCCGAACTCGACTTTCACGTTATGGGTCTGGGTTTTACTTGGGACAGCGACGATCTCGACAAGGACAAGGCCGCGGCGGAAGAGGCCTGGTCCGTTTCCGCAGGGATGATTCAAGAAGGAAATCATAATATTATAATACTCGATGAAATTACGTACGCCTTTCATTACGGATGGCTTCCAGTGGAAAAAGTTTTAGAAGTTTTAAAAGAACGTCCCCGCCACGTTCACGTGGTCGTCACCGGAAGAAACTGTCCCGAAGTTCTGCTGGAATACGCGGATCTCGTAAGCGTGATGGAAGCGAAAAAACATCCGTATCAAAGCGGAATTCCCGCGCAAAAAGGAATCGATTTCTGATGAACGATCCTGCTCGAAATTCTTCCCTTGAAAGAAACATTCCGAGAATCGTCGTCGCCGGAACCGGGAGCGGAGTCGGCAAGACGACAATCGTTCTCGCGCTAACGCAAGCCCTTCAAAAACGGGGGATGCACGTCGCGGTCTTTAAATGCGGCCCCGATTATTTGGACCCTACGTATCATTCTCGGGCCACCGGGAAAACTTGTCACAACTTAGACGGTTGGTTGATGGGAAAAGAATCCGTACTGAATACGTTCGGAGAAGCCTGTCATAACGCGGACATTGCGATCATCGAAGGCGTAATGGGATTGTTCGACGGACATTCTCCCAACGGAGAAGCGGGTTCCACCGCGGAAATCGCGAAGTGGTTGTCCGCGCCGGTGATCGTGATCTTGGATGCGGGCGGGATGGCAAGAACGGCGGCGGCGATTCTCAAAGGCTTGAAAGAATTCGACCCGGATCTGAACGTCGCGGGCGCATGTACGAATTTTATCGGAAGCAAATCACATATTCAACTTTTGGAAAGCGCTTCTTCGGACGTGCCGATCGTCGGCGGGTTTCCGAAACGACCCGAACACGCGTTTCCGGAAAGGCACCTTGGATTGTATTCCGCAGCTGAGAACGCCCTACCTGAGGAGATGTTTTCTTTTTGGGGAAGTTTAGCGGAAGAATGGTTGCAGATCGATTCGATCCTTGCAATCGCAAACACGGCCCCGAAACTCTCCGCACCCCGCCGCGAAACTCGATCCATCGCGCCTCGATGTAAAATCGGAATCGCGATGGATGCCGCCTTCCATTTTTATTATCAAGAAAATTTAATGCGACTGGAAGAAGCCGGAGCGGAACTCGTATTCTTTTCCCCGATCAAAGACAACCGATTGCCGGAAGTGGACGGATTGTACATAGGAGGAGGGTATCCGGAACTGCACGCCGCAGCCCTTTCCGAAAACCGAGAAATGTTAAACGACATTCGGGAATTTGCATATACGAACCGTCCCGTTTATGCGGAATGCGGCGGACTCATGTATCTTTCCGACTCGATTCGACTCGTTAACGGAGAATCGTATCCGATGGTCGGGTTGATTCGGGGAACGGTAACCATGGGAGAAAAACTAAAGGCGCTCGGTTACGTCGAAGTTTCCACGGAGATTCCCACCTTCTTCGGAGAACCCGGAATCCGTTTTAGAGGACATCAATTTCGTTATTCGGAATTGACTCTGGATTCTTCCGCTGAAATCGAACTTTCTTATAAACTCAGAAAACGGAGAGGAAACGAAACAAGCGAAGAGGGATATCTTCGAAATTCCGTTCTCGCGTCCTATGTTCACGTGCATTGGGCTTCCAATCCGATTCTACCGGAACGATTCGTACAAGCCTGCGCCCAAGCAAAGGTGATCCGATGAGTTCCATTCTATCCAATCCATCGAATGTCTCCTGGTTGGAAATCGATCTGAAAGAGGCGCATAACGTGTTGAGTTGGGCCGTGATCGGAGGCGGCTGGACGCAAACGGATCGGATCGTATGGCATAGGGTTCGCAACGAAGATCTTTCTCCCGAAATCGAACCGAGCGATTACTTCCGCGGACAATTATCACGGCGAGAAAAATCGGGAAACGTAGTCGGTTTTTTAACGAGCGCGTCCCTTGAAAATTATTCCGAAGTCCCTCTGCAACGGGGAACGCTGCAAATCAAATCCCTGGTAACCGCCGGTCTTGGAAACGCCGTTCGCATCGGAGATCCCCCCTTTGTTTCTCCTTCGTATGGAACGATCAACATTCTGGTCCGGTGTTCGGCGCCGATGGATTTAAGCGCGTCCTTGGAAGCGGTCTCTCTCATCGCGGAAGCGAGAACCCTTGCCGTTCTCGAAGCGGACGTCAAAAGCAAGGTGAGTCGAGATTTTTCAACGGGAACGGGTACCGATTGTATCGCGTTCGCCTCACCTTTGTTAGGCGATCCTATCCGTTACACGGGCAAACATACTCTTTCCGGTCATCTGATCGGCAAAGCGGTTTACGAATCCGTACGGCAAGGAATCGAGAAATGGAAAGAGGAAAAAATCAAAGCGGGAGGAACGTTTTGAAAAAGACATTGTATCTCATTCGAAACGCGGACATAGGAATCGATTATCGATTCAAATACGTCGGCCGACTCGATCCTCCACTTTCCGCTCAAGGAATTTCGGACGCGCAGTCGCTCGGAAATTACTGCAAAGAAACATTCCATTCTTCGAATGAACAAGTTTACCTCAGTCCGTCAAAAAGAAGTCTTCAAACTTGGAAAGAAATGGGTTTGGAATCTTCTTCGGAGCCGATCGTCATTCCGGCGTTGCAGGAAATTCATTTCGGAAATTGGGAAGGAAGAAGTTTTACGGAATTGGAGCAAATCGATCCGGAAGGTTTGATTCGTTGGGCCGCCGAGCCGTCTCTCTTCTCCTTCCCGAGCGGAGAATCCTTTAAAACGTTCGTGGACCGCATCGACTTCTTATCTTCTTTTTTAAAGGAGTCTTCCGCACAAAAGATCATTCTCGTTTCGCACGGAGGATTGATTTCCACATTGATCTGCCTTCTTCTAAAAATTCATCCTTCTTCTTACCTTCACTTCCAAGTGAAGAGCGCTTCGGTTTCTTCTATGGAAATTTTTTCTAACGGGACCGCATTGCTCACAAGCCTCAATCAATATTCCGCAAAACGGAGAAGCGAATGGCCGGTATAACCTTAATCACGGGCGGATGCAGAAGCGGCAAAAGCGGCTTTGCGTTACGGCTTGCGGAAGAATCTCAAGGTGAGAAAGTTTTCGTTGCAACCTGTCCGATCCTGGATGAGGAGATGCATCAAAGAATTCATAAACACAAACAAGAACGAGAAAACGCACGATGGATCACCGTCGAAGAAGAAACGAACCTCGCGAGTCGATTCGATTCCGACCGAATTCGGCCGGGATCGATCGTAGTCGTGGATTGTCTCAGCCTTTGGATCAACAATCTGCTCTATCAAGCCGAACGATCCGATCGTTTGTTAAACGAAGAGGAGGTTCGAATCCTTTGCAAAGAATTGACGCATACGATCTCCCGTTCTCCGATTGAAAGAGTGATTTTTGTGAGCAGTGAAGTCGGTTTGGGAATCGTTCCGCCAACCAAGTCAGGAAGAATTTACAGAGATCTTTTGGGAACTTGCAATCAAACCGTTGCACAAAGCGCGGACTCGGTCTACTTTATGGTCAGCGGGATTCCACTCTCGGTTCGGAATCCGAAACGCCGACAATTAGGATAAAAAAGCGAATATGGAACGTACAAAACACGGTGGAAATCTTTGGGAGCTTGCGCGCAGAGCAGGGTGCGCACCCGATCAAATTCTGGACTTTTCCGCAAATATCAATCCGCTCGGGTTCCCGGAATGGCTCCGCCCGTTTTTAAACTCTAAGATCAGCGATCTTGTCTCTTATCCCGATCCCGATTACGCGTCTTTGAAGGAAAAATTACATGCAAAATATGGAATATTCCCCGATCAGATCGTTTTCGGCAACGGAGCGGCGGAACTCATCCATCAGATTCCGTCTGCGGTAAACGCCGATTATGCGATTCTGATTGAACCTTGTTACGGCGGTTATCGGGAATCGATCCAACTTGCAAATCTTCCCTGCACGGAACTGCGCCTCCACGAAGAAGATTCGTTTCGTCTTCAAGTCGATGCGATCGAACAGGTTGTACGATCGAATCCTGACCGGAGGGCTTTGATCTTTTTAGGGCATCCGAACAATCCCACCGGACTCACTCTCAACAAAAAAGAAATTCAAACACTCGCGAAGACTTTCCCGGATAGTTTCTTTGTGATCGACGAATCGTTTATCGAATTCGTTTCCGAAGAAGATTCGTTTCAAAATGAACGAACCGAAAATATGATCTTGATCCGGTCTTTGACGAAAATTCTCGCGATTCCGGGACTGCGGATCGGATTCTGCAATGCTTCCGCAGAGATTTGTTCCCGACTCAACAAAAGACTTCCCAGTTGGAATGTCAACGCGCTCGCCGCCGCCGTTTCCGAAAAAGCGATCGACGATTCGGATTTTTTTAAAGCGACAAGAAACAAGGTTTCCGAATGGAGAGACGACTTCGTTGCAAAACTCGGTCGATTCGATTTTTTGCATGTATTCCCGAGCGAGACGAATTTTGTTCTCGTAAAAATACGGAACGAAAGAACAGGGTCTTCTCTCGCAAACGATCTTCTGTTAAAGTATAAGATCGCTGTCCGAGATTGCGGTAATTTTATCGGACTCTCCGAAAAATTCGTTCGCCTTGCGGTTCGAACTCCGGAAGAAAACGAAACGATCTTAAACGCCCTCTACGAGTTATCTCACGGTAAAACATATCCTCGAAAGGTTCCGCGCAAAACCCCGGCGGTCATGTTCCAAGGAACGGCGTCTAACGTAGGAAAAAGCGTTATGACCGCCGCATTCTGCCGGATTCTCGTTCAAGACGGAATCAAAGTCGCTCCGTTTAAATCGCAGAACATGGCCTTAAATTCTTTCGTTACCCGCGAAGGAGGGGAGATCGGACGGGCACAAGCCTTGCAGGCACAGGCCGCAAAAATTCTTCCGGACATTCGGATGAATCCCATTCTTCTCAAACCTTCGAGCGAAAAGGATTCACAGGTAATCATCAACGGTAAACCGATCGCCGCAATGGATTTCAGGGACTATACGAAATACAAATCCTTCGCGTTTGAAGAGGTGAAAAAAGCGTACGATTCGCTTTCATCCGAATATGACGCAATTCTAATAGAAGGAGCGGGCAGCGCATCCGAAGTGAACCTGAAAAAAAACGACATCGTAAACATGAGAATGGCGGAGTATGCAAAGGCCAACGTCTTTCTCATCGGAAACATCGATCACGGAGGAATTTTCGGATCGATCCTAGGAACGATGGAAACCCTAGCGGAATGGGAACGAAAACTCGTAGCCGGTTTTATCATCAACCGCTTTCGCGGAGTCAAAGAATTGCTCAAAACGGGAACGGAATATCTGGAAGAATACACGGGCAAACGCGTTCTAGGAATCGTTTCCCATCTTCAAAACCTGGAACTTCCCGAAGAAGACTCCCTTGAATTCAAATCGGGAGCGTTAGACGACACATCTCCCTTGGGAAATAGAATCGATGTCGCTTTGATCGACACTCCGAGAATCTCCAATCATACGGACATCGACGCGCTTCGGATGGAACCGGACGTACGCGTTCGCATCGTGAGAAGCCGAAAGGATCTGGGAGAACCGGACGTACTGATTCTTCCCGGAAGCAAAAACGTTATCACCGATCTGGATCATATACGCAATGTCGGTTTAGAGGAACCGATCCTAACCCTGGCGAATAACGGAAGAACGGATATCGTAGGCATTTGCGGCGGCTATCAAATGCTCGGAAGAAACGTCTTTGATCCGTATCGGATCGAAACGGATCGGGGAAACACAAAAGGCCTCGGACTTTTGGATCTGGAAACCGTATTAGAAAAAGATAAATTGCTCAAGCAAGTCAAGGCGATTCATAATCCGAGCGGCTGCGAAGTGGAGGGATACGAAATCCATCACGGAAGAACGGAGTCGATCGGACAAAACGCAACCATCTTTCAAAACGAAAACAAGGACGCTCTCGGTCATAGCGATTCAACGGGAAGAATCTGGGGAACATACATTCACGGAGTTTTCGATCGAGACGAATTTAGGAGAAATTATTTGGATCGGATCCGAACCCGAAACGGCAAACAACCCTTGGGTGAAATCCAAGTTTCGTACAACCTTGAAAAATCCCTGGACCGTTTAGCGGAACACGTTAGGCGATCTTTGGACGTGAACTTCGTTTATCAATTGATGGGACTTTGACGATGCCTTGGATCATAGCCGCATCCATCGTTTTCGATCTGATATTAGGCGACCCGAGAAACGCACCGCATCCGGTTCGTATCATCGGTAAATTCGCGAGAACTTCCGAAGTCTTCTTTCGTTCCGCATTTCGTTCGGAACGAATCGCGGGCGTTTTCACTTCTTGTTCCGTATATCTTCCTTCTTTTTTCATTCCTTTTTTGTTCATTCGATTTGCGGAAACGACGCATTGGATCTTCGGAACATTATTGTCTGCGATTACGATCTATACTACGATTGCGATTCGAGATATGATCGATCATAGCAGGGAAGTCTACGACGCTCTGGTTCAGAAAAATCTTCCTCTGGCACGCGAACGGGTCTCCCGTATCGTCGCACGAGACACGAAAGATCTCGAAGAACCGGAAATCATACGAGCCTGTGTCGAAAGCACTTCCGAAAGTCTGGTCGACGGAATCACCGCTCCTCTCTTTTACGCCGCATTCGGAGGACCGGCTTGGGCGATGTTGTATCGATCCATAAACACGTTAGACTCTCTTTTCGGATATAAGAACGAGCGATATCGGATGTTCGGGGGCTTCCCGGCAAGAATGGACGACATTGCCAATTACATTCCCGCGCGAATCACGTCCTGCGTCCTTGTATTTTCGTCTTGGGTTTTAGGATACAACTTTAAGAATTCATTCTATATCCTCTTGCGCGACGGGAGAAAACATCCGAGTCCGAATTCGGGTCTTGCGGAAGCGGCTGCAGCAGGAGCGCTGGAACTTCAGCTCGGAGGAATCAACTTTTACGACGGGGTCAAAAGCGAGAAACCGAAGCTCGGGGATTTCAAAAAGGAATTCCGGGTCGAACATATTCTTCAGGCAAATCGTTTGATTCTTCTTTCCTCCCTGTTCACCGCGTGCGTTTATATCCTGATTTATTTTTTATCCGCTTGGGTTTGGAAAGAATGGGTCACCTAACAATGATAAATCGACCCGATCAACGTAATATATTCTACGCCTTTCGACACGGCGAAACTCCATGGAACCGAGAACGAAGACTTCAAGGCCATTCGGAAGTTTCGATTACGAAAGAAGGGGAAGAACAGGCGAAATCCGTAATCCCTTTCCTAAAAAAATCGGGCGTGAACTTCCTCATCAGTAGCGATCTGTTACGCGCCAAACAAACGGCCGCGATCGTATCGAGCGAACTCGGCTTAGAAACGACGTTCGACGCAAGACTTCGGGAAGTTTACCTCGGACAAGGGCAGGGCAAACTCATCGAAGAAGTGGATACGTATTTCGGGGAATCGTTTTGGAAGCGATGGAGCGACTTCGGTCCGATATACGACGATCTTCGATTTCCCGGAGGAGAATCTAAACGAGACGTGGACGAACGGATTCGTTCTTTTCTAGATTCTCACGCCGAATTATTCCGAGACCGAGTCGTCGCATTGTGCACGCATGGCTTCGTTATGACACGAATGTTTAAAATTCTCAGGCCGGAAATAAAAGATATTTGGCATATTCAAAATGGAGAATGTATTGAATTCGAGGCGAAGGCAACCGAACGAAAATCATTTCCATAATCCGGAATCGATCGAAATTAAAATCTTAAATTTTAAAATATTATTGTAAGCAAAATCAAACATCGGTTTACTGGCCTTAGCTTTCAGGGATGAAGTTGGGTGAAACTCCCACGCTGACCCGCAACTGTATGTCTCATTCGCGTATAACGATTGAGATAAGCCAGATCTCCCGCAATTCATAAACCTCGAGGTTAGGTTGTTTGCATTCTCGCCTATGTACGTCCGTACAGAACGAAGGGCCCCGAAAGACTATTTGGGGCATCCTCAAATCAGGATATAGAATCAGAATTTCATGATATAGGAATATTCTATCCGCTCGTTCAAGCGGAATCCGTATTCTTTTTTCGAGCTTTCCCCGTTCATCAGGTGGAGAAATGGCAAAGGACGTATATGGAAGAACCCAAGGGATTCTTATCATTCTCATTTTTATCGGTTGTTTCGGACAAATGCGTTTATATGCACAAACGCAGGAAACGGACAAAACCCAATCCGATCGCGAATCCAAAAAGGATTCCGGGATCGTCGTCAACGGAAAAGCGAACTTCGGACTTGGAATCGCGGGCTCGGCGAGCGAAGGAGTGATTCGTTCCGAACAGATTCGATCCCGTCCGATTTCCAGAACGGGGGAAATCGCGGAGTTCATTCCGGGAATGATCGTTAGCCAACACAGCGGCTCGGGTAAGGCGAATCAATACTATCTCCGCGGATTTAATCTCGATCACGGAACGGACTTTGCGGCAAGCGTAAACGGCATTCCGGTCAACAATCCTTCGCACGGACACGGGCAAGGGTATTCGGATATCAGCTTCATTATGCCGGAACTCATCGAAGAAGTTCGGTTTAAAAAAGGAGTTTATTACGCGGACGAAGGCAATTTCTCTTCAGCGGGGGCGATGAACGTTTCCTACTTTCGTTCCTTAAAGAAAGGAATCGCCACGATCGAAGGTGGAACCCTGGGTTTCGGCAGAGCCTTGGTAGCAAAGTCGCATTCGATCGGATCGGGAACTTTGCTGTACGCGTTCGAAGGTTCTCATTCGGACGGACCTTGGACGGTAAAGGAAAATTACAGAAAGGCGAACGGCATCGTAAGTTACAGCGTGGGCGATGATAAGAGCGGCCATCGTTTATTAGGAATGGGTTATAGAGGAAACTGGCATACGACCCATCAAATTCCGAAACGCGCCCTGGAGAGAGGGAAGTCGTGGCTCGACCCCGAAAACGACGGAATCGGAAGATACGACGCGGTCGATCCCACGGACGGAGGAAGAACGAATCGGGCCAGTCTTTCCTGGGAAGCGCATCACAGAGACAAAACGAAGGATATTAGATTGTTAGTATATGGTTTGTATTACGATCTCGCCCTTTTTTCAAACACGACATACTATATGGTCGATCACGAACGGGGCGATCAGGTCGAACAAACCGATCGAAGAACCGTATCCGGAATCAAAACGAGCTATAAAATTTTTTCCGAATGGGAAGGAATCAAATTCGAAAACCAAGTGGGAATTCAAATCCGCAGAGACTTCATTCGAAACGCCCTCTATCATACGGAGGCCCGCGCCCAGATCGACAACCTCAAATCGAACCAAATCATAGAGACGAATCTTTCCGTATATTATGAAAACAGAATACAATGGACGCCTAAAATACGGACCGTTCTCGGAATCAGAGCCGATCAGTTCCAGTTCCACGTGGATGATAAGAATCCGGAATTGAGCGACCGAACGCGGGCCTCGGTGGGAAGTCCGAAGGCGGGGATCGTATTCGGCCCGTGGATGCACACCGAAATCTATCTCAACGGAGGGCATGGGTTTCATACGAACGACGCACGCGGTCTTACCGATAAGGCGCATCCGTTTATTCCGATCGTCATGTCCCGAGGAGGAGAATTCGGAATTCGAAGCGTGGTGATGGATCGATGGAAGACCACCGTAAGCGCCTGGCAGCTCGATCTTGATTCGGAATTGATCTTTGTCGGGGACGCCGCCACGACCGAACCGAGCCGCTCGAGCACTCGAAGGGGTGTCGAGTGGTCCAACTCGTTCGAGCCGATCAAGAATCTGGTCTTCGACGCGGACGTTTCGGTTTCCAAGTCGCGGTTTCGTTCCAGCGAAGACGAGCCGGGCAACTTTATTCCCGGTTCGATCGAAAGCGTTTATACGGGAGGAATCACTCTCAAAGAAACGAATCGATGGTTCGGTAGTGTCCGCGCCCGTTATTTCGGTCCTCGTTCTTTGATCGAAGACAACTCGGTGCGATCACCGCCGACCACGTTGCTCAATCTGCAGCTCGGGCATAAATTTGACGAAACGTGGAGCGCGGTCTTCGAGATGTTCAACCTCCAAAACGCAAAGGTCAGCGACATCGACTATTACTACGCGTCCCGTTTGAAACACGAGGCCGAAGGCCCGGACGAAGGCGGAACAAACGACATTCATACGAGACCGTCCGCGCCACGATCGGTTCGTTTGGCCGTTCGCGCTTCGTTCTAATTTCAGTGATACAGATCTGCAAAGGCATCGCGGGAAGAAGTATGCGAATCGAATACCGCGTTCAAAAATGAAATGAATCGCCGAGTTATAAAAACAAGTTTATTTCAATCACATTACAAACCATCGTGATGTGATTGAAACGATTTTTGACGGAAGGAAATATCCGACTGGACCTGGAGATGTTATTTTGGTTTTTACCGAATCAGGCCCAGAAATGTTACTACGAAAAAATTTATTTCCTTTGTATAATACCCTCGTTTTCATTCTTTCGCTGCTTCATTGCGGCCAACCTGCTAAAGAATCTTTAGGAAAATGGGACGATAAAAAAAACAGATCCGTGCTGATTTACAGAGATAAAAATCTCGCACCCTTAGGAACCGGATGCGTTATCGGAAACAATCTGATATTGACCACAGAGCATTTGCTTCGCGATCTTTACGATGAGACTTTCGTCTCGTACAATGCAAAAGATTTTTATAAAGTAACATTACTTAAGGTAGAGAAAAAATTTGATTTAGCGTCCTTACAACTTAAGGAAAATTCCGATGTTTTCCCGACAGAGGCATTAGACTTCGTTGACCGTTCGGAATTGTCGGAAGGGCTGAAGGTGTTCTCCTGGACGGGCGCGTATGGGGGAACTCCGGGAATTTATTTTGGTTACATTTCGCATGTAAATAGAATTCAATTTGATCCGTCGTATCCTAGTATTCCGTTTATCCAAGTAAACCAAATCGCCTTTCCCGGCGCAAGCGGCGCATGCGTATTTCTGGAAAATGGACAGGCAATAGGGATGGTACGCTCTTCGATTGGAATCAATGAAGGAAGTCAAGTCGGTTTAATAATTCCTTACGGATATATTAAAGTTTTCTTACGTTAATTTTCATCCGATAAATTAATTTTAAGTAGGAAATTATTATTTGACAAATCGATATAGTTTTCTTAAAGTCACAGCCTTAAATTGCTTATAAGGATTTTGGTATTTGATGATGAACAAGTTTATTAAGATAGTTTCAATAACTATTCTAACCTTACAGTTCTTTACTTGTAAAGAAGACAAGTCCGATGACAAAAATGCATTAATGCTTCTTGGAGTCGTAGCTAGCGCAAATCTAAACGCTACAAAAACGAGCGCTCAAGTCAGAACGGCCGTTTCCGGAATATCGAATTCGATCAGCACAGGGATTCAGGGCGGAGTCGCTTCGAATTTTCATTTTAAGATTCCAAAAATCGAAAGGAAAAATCTGACAGCTTATATCCAAAGTAAGTCAAGATTAGCGGCTCTGCAAAGCCAAGTTCGTTCCTTTCCAACGAGCCTTACCAAAGAATCGGGAACATGCAATACTACTTCCTGCACGGCGACACTCAATGGAACGACGGATTGTACGATCGGGGGGAGTAATTCCGGAACGATGACGTTGGACAAAATGAAAGTCTCTTATACGGCCAACATGAGCGGCGCTGGATTATCGTTCAAAATGAACATGGACGGGAATTTAACGATGAACAAGTGCGCGTCTCAAAGCAACGATTGGTTTAATTTTCCAGGTCTAACAACTTCTATTACAACCGGCGATCTAAATGTGAGCGGAGACTATAACTTAGAAATGGTTAGTATGGATATGGCGACTAATACTTCCGTTATTAAGTATCTGGAAAAATATGTTACGAAGTCTTCCAATCTCGCAATCAACGGTGGAGCTGCTCAGACTGTAAATGTTACGAGCAATGTCGATATGCAAATTACGAGCAAAGTAACGATAACGGAAAACCCGACTTTTTCCAATAGCGCCTTTAAATTTAAAGCGGGATATGTCGATACGTTAACGGGAACCGTTGCGGTTTCAGGATCCGTCGGAGGAGGAAACGTTAGCGTTTCTCGAACATACAATAACGACAAATTTACGTACGATGTCGCTTGTGATTTCAAAATCGACTCCGAAAGCAAAATGACCGGTGATTGTACGGTTACCGTAAAATAAAATTCGAGAACGAGAAATTCAATTTGTACCGGATCCCCGCCTCGAAAAATGAATCAGGTTGGGGATCTTTCAAAATTATTTTTCATTCTCAATTCGATTGTATAGGAAAGAATTGAACGGGTTGGTTTTGAAGAAGTCTCTGAACGTTTGTGTAAGATCTATTTTACGAACGCAGTCCTGGATATGTTAGATTTATTAATACATCTTGTATGGAGACGTTCATCTTGGTAAATTTCATAATGCGACATAAGATACAAAAGAGGAAGTCCAATTATCGTCGCATTATAAAATCATTTTATTTTAATATGATTCAATGAACCGGTTTTTTGCCATGAAAAATCTAAATAACGTATGGCAAGAAACAAACCTACCTCACAATTAACATCCAAAGAGCAATTTTTACAATTAGCCGAATCCTTCGAAACTGCCCGTGAAAAAGCCTTAATAAAACTCTCAAGCCGGGAAGAGGGTGAATTTAAACCCGGTTCTCTCAACTGGTGGTCCGGAAAAGTCGGATCGATTATTACGCAAGCCTCAGACATCAAAGACAAATTTCAGCGCGGTCAAGTCGCATTGAAAACGTTCGATGATTCCGATAGCATCGACGCAATAGGGAAGGCAATCAAAGAGTCAGCTCGAAAGAACCTCGAAGAAATCATACGAACTTCCGTAACCATGTATTACCAATTTTGCATGGATGTTGACCAATCCAAAAGAAAGGGGACAAGGAAATGAAAGTAACTTCAATCGAGTTCTCTCACGGTAACATTTCGTTTTACGCTCACAAGTTCGAATCCGAAATGCTTACACTCCATGTAAAAGGATATTTGCAGACTCATAAAGTCTTCAAGAACTTCGCGCACGATTTAAGCCCAGGGATTGCCTGGGCCGTCGTTTGCTCTTCATGCCCAGATGCAGAAAGAGCGACTGAGCAAGCTGGAACAATCCTCATTCATTTTTCCAACGGAAGAGAATCGGCTAACATTGATCTGGTTCTTTCAGGAGAAACGAATCCTGAAAAACGAATTGCAATCAATCGAGTCAGACAAGCGATTCGCAACCTCGTTCGAATCAACAAACCGGAGTATATTTCAGCATGAAGATAGAGTTTCTACTTTTTATTTTCTTAGGAATGGCGGTCGGCTTCTTCTTTTCATTCTGCATTGAATCACTAAGTCCGAATCCACATGAAGGAATTTTGCTGTTTACCTCACTCTCCTGGTATTCATCGGCTTTCTTCGTTGGCCTGTTAGGACTATTATCAGGGTGGAGTAAATGGAAAAAGACTTCGTGAACGAATTGAATAAGGAACTAAAAGCAAAAGGACTTCCAGAGGTAAAACCTGGAAGTCAAACCCAACTTAGAACTTGTTCGGGTTGTGGAAGAGCAGTCACAGTTCTTTACTCTTTAGGTCGTTGCCGAATCTGTATAACGGCCGGATACAAGAGCCGCATCCTTCCTCCTGGAAAGATTAAGTTTTTTTAAAGTATAATGAGACATAAAGAGGACTAAAATGATAACAACAATTTTTATGAGTTTTGCTTTTGGTGCGTTAGTCACCTTGATCGCTGTTATTTCAAAGGATGCGTATAGAGATTTTCGAAACTCTCAACTCTTCAATCTTCCTCCCGATCAAGTTCGCTTTTCCGGTCCGATTAAATTTTCGAAAGAGGAAGAAGATAGAATTAAGAAAGAAACAATTGAAATTTTTGCTAACGCTCCCGGAGATCTTGCGTATAAGTTAGAGGGTTTTCTCGAATCCTTAAAATTTCACGATCAAATTTTAGATAGGATTTTTCAAGAGAACTTTGGTTCACCGGACTACTATGTCATAGGGAGAGATCTTGAATCCTTGATTAATCAAGTTGAATTGAGAATTCGTATATCAAAAGAGGAAAGTTCATATGGAACTCCTTCTAATTGAAATCGTTGGTTCGTTTTTCGTCTTCGGACTTTTCTATCTCGACCACAGGGCAAACTTGAAAGAAGGGAAACCGTGAGCAAGTTTTTAGATGAGATCATCGAAGAAGAATTCGGAAAACTCTTTAGGATCGTAAAGAGCCGAATTCAAGAAGAGCTGGAAAACGGAATTAGAAACGCATCGGCCAGCTTCACCGCTTATTTAACGCAGGGCCAAAAACAAGAAGGAAGTCAGAACGCGTTTCAGTTCATTCAATGCGAAAAGTGTAAACGTTATCATTTTGAAGATGAAAAGCATGTCTGCAATGTGCTTAGGGGAAATAGGGATGCCGAAAGTAATTAGAACCACTGACTTTGTCGCGGAAGTCAAAGACCTCGCTCGCAGAGGATACACGAAAACAGATATAGCGAAGCGTCTTCCAAAGACAGCCTCGGGAAAGACAGTTTCAACGAAAACGATTCGCAAAGCACTGACCGAAGGCGCGTTCAGAGGGAAGCAATGACTCTGGATTTAAAGACGGCTCGAAAACTTTTGGCGAACCTTTCGACTAGTACGAGTCCGGATTCAAGTTATCGAATCGAATTTTTACACATAAAAGCGGCGATGACTTTTTCGATTAAGAAGCTCTCGATTCCGAACAACCTTCCTTCCGGTGTATATAAAGCGGAAGTTTTTGAAGTCACGGACGAAGGTGAAAAATCACTTTCCAATTTTGAATTCAATGTTCCGAACAAAGAAGAAGCTGGCGAGGAAATCAAACTTCCAGTCTTACAAAACGCTGAATCTCAATCATCAAAAGATCCTAACCTAAGCATTCTTTTAGAACTTCGCAAGCAAGACCAGGTTTCTCACGAGAAAGACCGCGAGCTGTGGGAAGTGAAATTGAGTTCTCTCCGCTCAACGTTCGAAGCTGAAATCAAAAGACTCAATGAATCCCACAAAGCGGAGATCGATAGAATTAATAAGGATTGGGAATACAAATTAGAGATCACAAAGAACAATCAATTACTCTTAGAGACAGAGAGAATCAAACTCACAAAAGCGATTGAAAGCCGAGTCAGAGGAGAATTGAAAAGCGGATCTTCTTCGGAAGGAATCGATTTAAACAAAGCACTCGAAAACCCGATCGTTTTATCTGTGATCGGAAAAGTTCTTGGATTAGAAATTCCGAATATTCCCGGAGCGGGCGGAGGATTCGACCTTTCCGCTTTAGCTCCGATGATAAAGTCGGTCATGGGTTCAATGGCTGATTCAGGAAAAGGCGGACTTTTAGAATTACTTGGTAAAGAGGTTTAGAAATGGAAAACGAAATTAAAAAACTGAAATATAAGATCAAAGTCTTAACCGCTATCTTGAGTTTAGTTTTCCCGAAAATGACTCTGTTAATATCCAAACAAGAAGCGGAAGAAATTCGACAAGCATTAGAAAAACTTAAAGAGGAGTAACAAAGATGAAAATTAAGTCCATCAATATCGTAATGGAAGACGGAACTGTAATCGTCGTGGACGTAAAAGACCAAGCGATCATAGACGCTAAAGCCGTTGAAAAAATCGCATCGGCTTTAGAGGTCAGTGGAGCGGCGAGTAAAATCAAGGAAAATCTTCCCGGAGCCAATGGCTAACGCTTACGTTTACGATCCAAGGAAACAACGTCCCAGAAAACTTCGGTATGTTCCGAAAGGCGACGGGAAGGATTGGTATCGTGAACTTTACGCGGTGTTTTGCGGAACGCTTATTCCGCGAGAACAATTCCGACCGGAGTGGGGGGAGATTCACAAAACGACTGCCAGGAATGGCAATCCTGTAAATCCCGAGGCGGTAGCCGAGAGGCAAGGAAAGGAATCTTTTAAAGATTAAGGAGAAAGAAAATGGAAACCCAAAATGAGAAGAAGCCGAGAGCATCGGTAAAAAGATACGTTCAAGATGACGTTACAAAATACGACATCTTTATCCCGAAAGACGAGGCCAACATTCATCTAACCTTAGATGAAGAGTCTTTTTTCTTTTTGGCGGATGCGGTTAGATCGATGAGCGACGAGGGTAAAAAGAATGTCTAAGACTCTCGGTTTCATGGAAGAAAAGGCGGATAAGAGCGGAAAGAAGTTTTTCAACTTAGAAATAAACCTTCCGTTTTCTCCAAAGATGGAATTCTACGTTGTAGAGAATTCGAAAAAGAACGCACCGGAAGCCAAGGACTCCGCGCCTGATTTCTTAGTTTACTACGCGAAGAATCAAGCGGGAGCCGCATGGAAAAAGATTTCTAAGAGTGGATCTAAAGAATACCTTTCTTGCGAGATTGTGGCCCCCTTGAGTCCACAAGGCAAGCTGAATTTTGCTCTTTTTCCAGACAACGAAACGCAAGGACGATACAACGTTTCGTATTCGGAACCATCCGAGAAAAAACCTTCAGAAGAGAATCTTTCCGACGGTGTTCCGTTCTGAAAACAAACGGCTTTATTTGTATGGCGGGGACGCTAAGGGAATAAAGCCCATCACAGGCAGGCCGGGGGACGGGAACGTCCTCCGGTTTTTTTTATGCCCGGATTTTCCGGGGCGGAGGGGGGAGAGTAACACCCCCCCGCTAACTCCAAAATATTTTAACTA
Source organism: Leptospira yasudae (assembly GCF_003545925.1). Classification (NCBI taxonomy): domain Bacteria; kingdom Pseudomonadati; phylum Spirochaetota; class Leptospiria; order Leptospirales; family Leptospiraceae; genus Leptospira; species Leptospira yasudae. The sequence continues at coordinate 169,380 of NZ_QHCU01000006.1, forward strand.
AATCAAACAGATTGAGGAATCAAATCGAATCATGGATTTCATACCCGACTATCTTAAACAACCCTTCATTGACTGGCTTTCTTTCACGGTGGAATATACGGATGAGGCTTGGTCTTGGTTAGAAAGCGTATTTGGAAGCATCGAGATTGAAGAAAAGGGATACAATACGGGTCACACGCATACTTTCCGGACTCGTGGAGACGTTTTCGGCGCTTTCTCGCCGAATCGTAAGAGTCAGAAAATTTACGTTTCGCTTTCCGCGAAGGCTCTTTTTAATTTTGGATCCACAACAGAGAACCTTTCCGAACTGATTCAAGGGGCGATCAAACATAAAGGGCGGTTTACTCGAATCGATTTGGCACAAGACGATTTTGACGGACGCCTGGACCTACCTTTGATCCTTGAAAAACTGGATCGGAAAGAAGTTTTAACACGGTTCCGGGGTTTTAGTGAATTCGAAGCGGTTGGCGACAAGATAAAAACCGGTTCTCTATTTACGGACCCTAAACTCGGGAAATTAGGTTATACAATTTATATCGGCGCAATGCGGAAAAGCAGCGTCTTCGTACGGATCTATGACAAGAAACTTCAAGTCGGTCCGGAGTGTGCTTATCCAATTTGGAATCGATTAGAATTCCAGCTCACGGGTGACGCCTCTGATCAGTATTGCAATCCTACTTGGAACGTCGATCCAGAGACAGGGGAAATTTTAGAAAGAACGGTAAAGATCAAAGATCCCAGACGTGCTACTTTTGAAAATCGATCGTTTGCAAGAACCGCGTTCTACTATCTAAAATTTTTGGAACCGACTTATACTCAGAGAGTAAACGACCTCGGTCATTATTATTTAAGACTCAGGAGAAAAGAACACTGGGGAGTTTGCAAGTGGTGGACTGAATTTCTTCGAGAAAGCCAAGGTGAAAAGATCGGATTGCCGAAATACGAAACTGGACTCGAAGACATTGACCATTGGTTAAAAAATCAAGTTTCGGGTGCGGTCTTTTTAATGTCCGATCTTCATGGAGACGAATACTTTCAGGATTTGAAACTCGAAGGAAAAGAAAAATTTGAGAGAAACAAAAAATACCAACGACTGAAAGAAGATTTCGCAGAGAAAAAATCGAAAAAAATAATCAAAGAGGTTATCGACGAAATTCCTTTTTAGCAAAAGGGACTCATTCGGGACTTGTTTGCGACCTGTTCGGGACTTATCACTTCAAAAAAGGGACTTGAATGGGACTTATTCGAGTCCTGTCAGTCCCTTGAAATCGATCTAAATCAAAAAAACTTTTCCGGAACTGTACTTTTCTTTCATTCTGTGCTTTCATATTTGCATGAATTCGCTTTCAGAACTTCTTTCTAAGACCCCACAAGCAAATCACGCTTCTGTAAAAAATCTTTTGCAGTATATCGAAAAAAATCCGAATCAATTTCAAAATCTAAAACCGGCCCTGAGTTCGTTAGAAAGTTTTGTCGATACGGTTTCCGATATTTTCCGCTTCGCTTATCAATATCCAAACGACTTAGGGGAGTTCAAAGACAAAAGTATTTTCGAACTTTATAACTTTGTTCGATCCCTTCCGTATATCGCCGATCCGGAAGGACTTGAAACTGTAAGTCGGTTTAAATATACAAAGGAAGCAGACTTTCCAATTCGAGACTGCGACGACAAAACAATTCCGATTCTCGCGTGGGCGATTTACAACGGAGTTCCTTGTCGCGCGGTCGTCTGTGGAAAAAGTATTAAGCCGCATCACATTTACCCGGAGATACAAATTTCAGGACGTTGGAATTCTGCGGACGCCACTTATTCGGGTCGTTGCAGCTTTGGAAAAAAACTCTACGGAGAAAACTACCGAAGAGAGTTCTATCTTTCCGATTTCATAAAAAAATTCTAAAAACGGGACTTGTGTGAGACTTGTCTGAAACCTATATAATACAAACTTAAATTACGCTCTTGTACTTTTTTTGAACTCTGTTATTCTTTTTTTAGAATATGAGTAATCGACTGACATTGGAAGGGGACGAAAACGAAACGTTACCGGAAGATTTCCAAATCCTCCGAGTCTACGGAAAGTTTATTCCTACTCAAGAACTTCAAGGGGACGAACTTCTCGGAGATTTTGTTTTAGAAGGATTCGAATACTTTTCACCTTCCGAGTCTCAACTTTCAGGAGAAGACTCACCGAACCTAATCCACCTCGGAAATTACATCCATGACGACGCGTTTCCGATCGCCTTAGCCGGGGACGAACTCGCGGGATTCGGACTCGCTTCACTTTTCAAAGGATTCAAGTTCAAACTTCCACCGATCCGACTTCCTAAAATTCCAAACATTAGAATCAAAGCTCCGAATATCGGAAAGGCTGTAAAAGCAGTTACGAAATCCGCGAGTGGTGCCGTGAAATCGGTCGCTAAAGCCGGAAAAGGTTTGGTGAAGAGTTACGGCAAAGTCGGAAAGGACATTATGAAGGCCGGAGGAAAGGCGCTCAAAGATGTCGGTAAAGGTCTCGGGAATGTGGCGCAAGCATTGCCGGACGTTCTGCAATCCCTTTCTCAAGGTGGGGCAGGGGGCGAAATGCCGGAAGAAGAACCACAAGAGGAACCGATTCAGGAGGAGGAACCCTATTCGGAGGAAACAATCTCCGAAGAGCAATCTTTGGAACCCGAACCGGAATCTTTACCAGAGGAAGAATCCATGCAAGAAACAGAATATACCGAAGAGGAAATGAACGGCGAACTTGGTTTTTTCCCGCAAATGGCGGCGGTTCAAAGTGGAGTTCAAGGAATCACTTCCATCGTTGGCGCACTCGACGCAAGAAACGAACGAAAAGCAAAACTAAAAAGCGACGCTAAACTCGCTCAAATGAACGCCCTTTCAAATATCTTCAAACCTCAAGCAAAAGCGCAACCAGTCAAACGAGCGGTTTCACCAAATCCAAGTTTTTCAAAACCGGCAGTATCTAAAACTTCCGAGGGAAAACTCAGTGTCTCGTATCGTTCCAATGACGCCGGGGCAACTACTCCCGAAACAAAACCAGCAGATAACAAAATGCTTATGTATGGCGGTATTGCCGTCGTGATCGCAATCGTTCTATTTATCGCATTTAAAGGAAAGTAACATGGCATTAAGGAAACCTAAAAAACTTAAATACCCAAAGAAACCGAAACGGAGCGCAAGCCCTGAAACTAAAAAGAAGTATTTGGAAAGGCTCGCGGACATTGACAAAAAAAACAAGTCTCGGGAATCCGAATTCGAAAGACGCAAGAAAACCGACGCAGAACTGAATCGAAAGATTTACGGGTAAACGAAGATGCTCAAGACAATATTAAAAAACTTTAATCAAAAGACTTGGATCGGTATCGCAATCGGAGCCGCCACTTTTTCAGCGTCGAACCTTGCTCAAAACTTTGTTCCGGAATCCTTGGATACAAAGAAAAAGCTAAGACCGATCGCTATCCCGATCGTGATCGCACTCATTTCGGCTTTCGTCGTAAAGAAAAACGAATACAAGCCTTACGCATTCATGGGCGCTTTTTTGATGCTCATCCTGGGAATCTTGAAGCTGCTCGATGAGGAAAAGTCTACTGACAAAAAAATCGCGAACAAAGTGTTCGGGGTTTCTCTTTCCGGGGATAGACAAGAGATCCAATTCGATACGGTTGAAGAACTGCAAAACTTCGCAAACGCAATCAGCGTAAACGGAGAAGAATACGCGGAGGTCAGTTTGATTCAAACAGACGAAAAAACTCCCGCTTCTCCATCCGGGCTTTACGGAGACACAGAGGACGAAGGCCGCGTGACTAGTACGGAAGAGGGTCTTGCAGGGGATGAGGATTCCGATCTTTTCGGCGACGAAGAGGGAGAGCTAAGTCTTTCCGGCGGAATGGTATAAAGGAATTTTTTTTAAATTTTTCAAGGTAAAAACAAAATGAGAAGAACTCGCAATATAAAAACAAAAGACAAAACGGGAAAACAAGTAACCGTTCAAAAAGACTTTTATCAAAAAACCCTCGTATCGACCGCGAACCTCAAGGGTTCCTCGATCAAGTTGTTTCAAGCAAGCAATACGCTTGTTTTGAACCACGCCAAAGGGGACAGTCCTCTTCCGACAAAAAAAGGAACCGTGATCGTTATGCACGCTCAGCTTGTTGCGAACGACTACGGGATCTTGCAGTTTGATTCCGCGAACGTGGACGTCTTGAACGCCCTCGAGATTTTCCGAAATACCCACGAAATGGAGTTTAAAATCGGAAACGAAACGATCCACGAGGATCTTGTTTCGACTCTCTTGGAACCCCTTCCGATCATCTTCAAGACGACCGATGTCGGTTCCCCTTCCGGTTTTGCGATTCGTCCGGCCATTCAAGCCGTTCCGAGAAAGTCGGATTCGATCTGGATGAAACGTTCCGGTCAGCTCGTGATTCCATTTGAGAAGCCGATTCCAGTTCGTGACGAGGTTTTCTCTCTCGAAATTCGCCCGATGGAAAACGCACCCACAATTTCTACTTTGATCCAGGATTACAAAATCCTTGTTCGAATCGGAACCGAAAACGAAATGTCCGGCAACAAAGTTTCCAGATAATCAAAAGAAAAACCCGGAAGAAATTCCGGGTATATTAGAAAACCATGAACAAAGAAAAAATTGCACAATACATTCTTTCGAACGAATCGGGAGCGATTACGAATAACGAGACAAAGAAATTTGTTATCAAAAATCCAAGTTCAAAACCCGTAATCTGTTGGGGCATGAGAATGAAATTCAATCAAGCGAATTCAAAATCCTTGATTACGATCAAACTCACCGGCCAGCCCGACGTAATGTATGGCGCAACTCAGGTCGGAATTTTGGGGGACGCTCGCGACTCCGCGGACTCTTCGGAAACTCTTCCTGTAAATTACATCATTTCTGGGAACAAGGAAATCGAAATTTCCATTTCTGCCAGAGGTGGGGACATAGCGGCGGGTGACGTTGCGGTTTCTTTCTTTGCTCAAGACTATCTTGGGGAAAACAAAAAGTAATCGATGGACAGCCGATTTGTATCTAAAAAATCGATCTTTTCGGTTTCCAACATTCTCAACCCTTCGACGGATAATGTCCTTTTAGAAAAAGACGTTCAAAAATCTGCATACGGATTGCCGGGAATTATGAAGTTCTCGGCGATAATGATCGCTTTGAAACCGGACCGGATTCAAACGATCACGAAAGTTTTAGCATCCCTTTCCCAGAATTACAGCTACGTTCGAAAGTCGTATCTTCCCATTCAAACCCTGAACTTCTTTGTTACGGGTGAAAAAACCCTCTATCAGTTTATAAAGGAATTTAGTTCGTCCGAACTCTCTTCTTCCGAATTGAGATTTGACGGAACGCTGGTAAACGATACGGACGTCGCGCAAGGGATTGATTTGACAGTGGATTCGGATCTTGACAAGATCCCTCAAAATATCGTTGAATTCAAAACCTTCGCGCCGGATTACAATTTTCTATTTTCTCCAAGATACAATACCGGAAGAACTATTTTTTCCGGACTTCGGAAATTCTATCACTGTAGTTTTACGGAACACTTAGATTCTAACATTGAGGTTCGGATTCCCGAACAATCTGAATACTTAGTCATCTTACCGTATGCTTCCAGTCCAACGCCTGTAAGCCTTTCTCAAACCTCTTCCAAAATTTCCGTTTCATCGATCATATCTCTGAATATTAGGGAAGAATAATGTCTTGGATAGAGTTCGAACCAAACAAATTTGAGAACGGTAACAGTTGGATTTTAGAACTCGACGCCGGTCATGGTTGGATTCTTTACCATGAAGAAATCGAAGATGAATTTCCAAATTCATTTCTTCCACTGAATGACTTATTCGGAAACCCGGGAACTTCCGTAATTACGGTCGATCCAGATACCGGAAAGATTCCGGTATCACTCATTCCATCCCTCGCAATCAGCGACGTTTTTGTCGTTTCGAGTGAGAGTTCGATGCTTTCTTTAAACGCACAACGCGGGGACATTGCAATCAGAACGGACCTTCCCGGTCCCGCTTTTTTTATCTTAGCCTTGGACGACTCAACCGCCCTTGTAAATTGGATTCAAATCACTTCGTCTTTTATTGATTGGGCGAGTATCCAAAATCTTCCCGATGAGTTTCCACCTTCCGAGCATGATCACAACGGAAGTTATTATACAAAACCCGAAATCGATTTAGCTCTTTCAGACAAAAGAGACGTGGGAAACATTCCGGCCTTGGAAGTAATTGAGGACGAAGATCATCGTTTTGTTTCCGATTTAGAAATCGCACTTTGGAACTCGTTCGAAAATCACGACCACAACGAAAGCTATTATACCAAACTGGAAATAGACGACATTGTTTTCGAGTTAGAATCGCAACTTCCGGACAGTCCGGGCGGCGGTCTTACAAACCCACTCGATCAAGATATAAATTTCGCGGTAGGGAATGGGGTTCAATACAACGGAAAGTATGCGGCTGGGTTCTTAGAAGACGGAACCCCTTACTTTAAAGAAACCTTTTTGAGATATGCGACAAACGGTTTTTCCGGTGAGTCCTTCGCTCACGGAATCCCCGGAAATATCGCTTCCAATTTCAAACTTCTTCGTGCTTCTGTTTCGTATTTAACCGAAGCCGGTGTCATGTTTGCCTTTGATATAACGAACAACTATCCGGCCAGAATTATTCAAGCGGGAGTAAATAACTTAAACGTATTCTATTTCACCGCAAACCCGATCGACGAACCGTTTTACTTTAGAATCGAAGTTGAATATATATAAGGAATTCATTATGAATCTTTCCAAAAATTTTACATTAGAACAACTCACTATCACGGAAACCGGATTAAAGAATTCGCCGGATGAAAACGCAATCGGGAACCTAAAAGTTCTCTGCGAAACGATTCTGGAACCTCTTTACGAAAACGTAAAACTTCCAATCAGCATTTCCTCGGGATACCGTTCCCCGGAGATCAATCGTAAAATCAAAGGTTCCCCAACGAGCCAACACACAAAAGGACAGGCGGTAGACTTTGGAATCAAAGGAATGAGCAAGTCTGAAATCTGCAAGAAGATCGTTGATTTGGATCTTCCGTTTCATCAGTTGATAAACGAAGGAACCACTTCGGGCGCGACCTGGGTTCACGTCTCGATCGCTCCCAAAGGAGTTAAACCAAAGAAAGAATTTCTAAATGCGTTCGGTGTTTCCGGAAAGATGAAATACCAAAGGGTTTCAATAGGATAAGAACGTGGAAACCGTATATATCGAAATTTTAAAATTCTTAAACGAGGGTTCTATCTTTAGAGTCCTTCTTGTTCTATTTTTTCTTTTTTCATTCTTACTCCTTGCGGGTGTGGGACTTCTTTGGTATAGAAATCCGGCTGTTATCGAAGAAGCCTTACGCACGCTTTCACTCAAAAAAACCTCGGAGAGAATAGGGGAGGAGGTCCAACCTACTCTAAACGCCTCTCTTAATTTAATCCGAGGACTTTTTTTTACGTCTGTTGACTTTCAATCTTCGGAGAAAGGTATCTCTTTAAAATTTCCCTCGTATATGAGAACGAGAACCGAAGACGGATTAAAAGACCTTTTAGAAAATATCATTTCGTCGGTAAGGGAACTTTCGATTGAATCTCGTTCTCTCGAACTCGATTTCACTAATACGCTTTTGGTAAACCCCTATTCTGCAAATTGTATTTTTGAGATTATCGAAGACGTTCAAGCAAACAACGGCGTTTATTTGGTCCTGGCTTTTAAAGGGAAACAATTAAAAGACTTCGAAATCGATGTGAGAAAACTTTTGTCTCGTTCTGATTCTAAATCCGTCAATGTAAGGAAACGAAGATGAAAAAGTTTTTATCATTCTTCCTTATCTTGTCCCTTCTCTCTTGTGCTTCGTATCAATCTAAAGTTGAAAAGAACAAGGCTGGCTTAGATAGAGTCGATCAAATCGTTTCCGATTCCGAAGACATTTCCGAAGAAGACAAAACGTTTGTGAAAGAGGTCATTAAAGAGAGTAAGAAACTTTTAGACAAAGGGGTTTCGGAGTCTCGTCTTGCGGACAAATGGAGAGACTACCTTTTTAACAAATGGCTGTATATCTCTCTTTTTGTCATGGGACTCATTGCGTTACTCGTTCTTAAATTTAAGTCCTTCTCTTTGTTTTCTTTGATTTCAAATTTTACTAAGGGAGGAAAGGAAGATGCCTAATCCCGGTGCGTTGAAAGTTCATCTTTTCCGTCTTAAAAATTGGAGTATCGAAAAAGAAAATACTCTCCTCGAAAAATTTGAAGCGTATGGCTTAAACGATCTTTGGCAGGGATTCGAAGTTCCGAATCATCCTGAAATCAAAGGTGTCTATATGGTCCCAGACGAGACCGAGCCAAAAACTCAAGTGTTGCGTCTTGTCGAGGAAGCCGTAACTTTGAATATGGAAGTTTTGGGTTCCTTTGATCCGTTTGAAGTTCCTCTTTCAATATTCGGAATTTCTAAACAAGGTGTTCCGATTTCCTATATCATCATCGGAATCGTTCTCTTGATCCTTTTCTTAGGAGTGTTAAAATAATGGCTGATCGTTACTATATTTATTATTCTTCCACCGGTTCGGGGGGAACCGTCGCCAAACCTTCCGGTTACTCCGGCTTTCTTCATAACCCGGACGCGAAAAGAATGTCCTTTTTGCTTCCGTCGGATAAGAGCAAAGCGCAAGAACAAATCGGGAAGTTTATCCAAGATTTCCAAAGATTGAATACTACAAAATTCAAAATTACGAATGCAGTTTCTCAACCCGTTTCCCAGCCAAAACCACCGGTCGTTACGGGTGGAAATGTGACACCGGGAACCGGCGGAATGGACCCTCCAAAGCCTCCTTCTCCGACAACTACGACCGGAACCGTTACTCCTGAGAAAAAAGAAGACAATACGCTCTTGTATGTTGGAATTGCAATCGTTGCCGTTATCGTAATCGCGAAGTTTGGCAAAAAGAAAAGGCGGTAAGTTTTGGCCTTCGATGGAATCTACAAACCTTCCGGTGACGTTAGGCACGTCATCGATTGGTCCGGTTATTCCGGGACGGTAAACATTCCCGAAACGCTGCGGCTTTTCTATGGATTCCTGGAAGAACCGGAGAAACGTAGAGTCTCTTTTATCGTTCAAACGGGGACCGTTTACCGAGAACAACTCTCCTTTACAATCTATTCCAAAGATCCGCAGATTTCTGAATTCAATCGAATTTTTTCTAAAGCAAATTCGCAGATACCGAATTTTTCAAACGCAGTTCGAACTTATGACTACGATACGAAGGGAACAAACATCCCGATCATTCCCGAACGTCTCAAACAAGAAGCGGAAGAACTTTTCAAGGACTTCAAAACGATCCTAATCGTTGGAGTCTCTGTCTTTATCGCTTGGAAGATCTTTGGAGACGACATTCTCGGAAAGAGAAAACGGTAACGTATGGCCGTCGTAAACTCTTTAGAAAAGGTCGATCCGAGACTTGTATCTTTCTTTCGGGATCTAAAAAAGAATCTTCCTTCCGTTTATGTTTACGAGTCTCGTCGTTCGGTCGCAAGACAAGCGAAACTTTACGCGGCTTGCAGAGCCGGAACCGGATCTTGTCCGGCGGCTCCTCCGGGTTCTTCCGCTCATCAATACGGGCGCGCGCTTGATATAAACGGATTCAGTGCAGAAAGGGACCGGAAACGGATCGAAGCGGTACTAGTAAATCACCCGGAAATTGAATGGGGACTTACCTGGAAGGCTTCCGATCCTCCGCACTTTCAAATCAGAAATTGGAGTAAAGGACTTTCTCTCAAAGAAAAAATCATCGATGGGGGTTATTGGGTATGGCTTGTAATTGCAGTTCTCATTCTAATTTATCTGAATCGTTAAGCGGTGAACTTGGTTTCTGGCCGTTCGATTGGTTGGAAGAAAAAGCAACCGAGTTTTGTATGAACAAAGCTTTTGAACAGTTGACTCCGGTTGTCTTGCTTATGATTTCGATTCTTTTGATTTTGATTCTCGGGGGTCGTTTAAAGTGGGCTTAACGATTTTTGTAAACACCTTCTCGTTGACCAATTCGTTCAATAGTGATTTCTTTTTTAATCTCGTCGATGTAAAAGATTATTCTATAATCTTTTTTTAATTTATACCGATATGCGCCCTTGAATTTTCCGGTAGTTGGCGTTATATTAAGATTGTTTAAACCATTTTTCTTCAAATCTTTAATGGCAACATCTACCATTTCTTTATCTGGCTTCGGAAAGTTCTTTGTTTCCTTATCTATAATATTTTCGTTGGCTATTGAAAAGGAATGTGTAGACAGAACAATATGCCTTTTTAAATTAAGCCGCGTTTAATCTTTTGAATAGAACTTCCCGTGTTTCAGGAATCGAAAGTAAATCAAGAGTTGCTTCGATCGATCTCATCTTCTCTACAATTTGAATTAAAAGCTCATAGTGTTTTTGTTCAAAATGAGAACCCGATTGCGATTGCAGGCGATCACGCATTTCAATTAGAATTCTTTCATATACTTCTAAAATGTTAATAAATCTATGATATTCACTATCGCATTGTTCAATAGTCATTAAATGCAACACATTAGCATAATTTTCGAGATTTTCTATGAGTCGCTTTTCTAATGAATAAAAATAGTCGATAAGAGTTTCTGTTATCGGAAATACTTTATCGAGCAATCGCAAAAATGGAATAAAGGGAAAAAGAAAGATTCGAAATGCTTTTGAGACTGGACTCGAAATTGTATTTTTACGAGTTTCCATTTCCACTACGAAAGGAACCAGTTTTAAAGTATTTGATTTTAAGACAGTGGCTGTTGACATTGGGATTTACCGAACTGACTGGTTTAAACCAGTCAAATCCTTGTACAGTATTAGTCGGCAGTGTTTGCAAAAATGCAAGTAAAAATACGACATTTTTGTCCTATCCTAAACCTTCAAGTATTCGCAATACGGTCCATTCTGCTCTAAATTTGGGACCATTTAGACGAAAGGCTGTTTCCTAACACAAGGTTCAACGATCTCTAATTAAGAAACCCGATCCGCGGACTCCGTTGAATTTATTCTAAGTATATTTTTCTATACTTTCGAGATTTTTGTATTGACTTTTCTGCTCAAAAATATAGAAAAATCTCATCCTTAGAAAGAGGGGGTGATACATGGAAATGGCGGCCGAAAAAACTCGAAACATTCACGTAAGTGAAGAATCCATTAGTCGACTTGTAGAAGCATTTAAAAAAGCGACTGGTGCTAAACCTGTTATAAAAGACATCGTCGAATCTGCAATTATCGAAAAAGCAGAATTCTACGATAAACGGTCGCTGGTTGCAAAAAACCGGTGATGAATATGAAAACTTCCGGTAATACGTATTTTTGTTTTACGATTTAATGAGACAAAATCTGGCTCATAATTTCAAGAGACATAAGATACATTATCGGAAGTCCCTCATTTCCTCGTTTAAAAGGTACTAAATTCTCAACGCCTTGTGCAAGCAGCTCCCTCATTAATCGACAAACTCCGAGAAAAATGCTTCCCCGATTGAATGTGTAAAAGATCCTGCTGTCCCATGCAAATTCTAAGAACACCGGATTCCGCTTTTGAAAATCTGCCCGGATACAATTTCAAACCCAACTATGTGGAAGTGCAAAATCTGAGAATGCATTATGTTGAAGAAGGAAACAGCAAAGGCGAAATCGTTCTTCTCCTCCACGGAGAACCGTCCTGGTCCTATCTCTATCGAAAGATGATTCCCCCGCTTGCAGCCGCGGGTTACCGAGTGATCGCTCCCGATCTCATCGGTTTCGGAAAATCCGACAAACCCGACGATCCGAATTTTTTCACCTACCAAACGCATATGGATTGGTTAAAGGAATTCGTGGAAAAACTGGATCTGAAAAAGATCACTCTGTTCTGTCAAGATTGGGGCGGACTTTTGGGACTTCGACTCGCGGCGGAAAATCAGGACCGCTTTTCCAGAATCGTGGCGGCCAACACGTTTTTACCGACGGGCGATATTCCACCCAAAGAGGACTTCTTAAAGTGGAGACACTTTTCGCAGAACGTGAAACGACTGGCCATCGGAACGATCGTAAAAAACGGTTGCGCCTCCGAACTCACGAAAGAAATCGTAGCGGCTTACGACGCTCCCTATCCCGACGAAACCTACAAGGCGGCTGCGCGGAAGTTTCCCGCGTTGGTTCCGATCACGCCGGACGATCCCGCATCTGCAGCGAATCGAAAGGCTTGGGAGATTCTAAAAACTTGGAGGAAACCCTTTCTCACCGCGTTCAGCGACAGCGATCCGATCACAAAGGGAGGCGATATCTTTTTTAGAAGGTTGATTCCCGGTGCGAAAGGACAAAAACACGTCACGATCGCCAACGGAGGACATTTTTTACAGGAGGACAAAGGGGAAGAATTGGCCGAAGTCGTAAAAACCTTTATCTCGGCCAATCCTTAAGATAAATTGAATATTACGATTTTGGAAAATTCTCCAGAAGCTCTTTGTTTTTGAGTTTTTGATCCTTGAGCATCTGATAATTCTCGGCCTTGATCGCTTTGAAGTTTTGGATGATCTTCATCTTTTCCTTCATGAATTCCTTTAAGGGTTCGAGAAGAAGCTCCTTGCCGTTCCAAGAGGCTTGTTCTCCCGTTTTCAAATCCAATTCCCCACCCGAGGAAGAATTGACGGCAACTTCACCTTCATTCACGAAAACTCCGTCGGGTATGTCCGAATCTTCGTTGCGGGGAGCCTTGTTCTTCTCTTCGCTGATGACGAACTGAGTTCCTCGAACGCCTGCGGTATAGGATGTGGAGCTAACCTGAAGATCTTCCTTCTTATTCGATTTTTGAACGTTGGCGAAAAGTTTTCCGGAAACCAAAGTCACTTTGGCCGTGTTTTTAGAGTTATCGGACAAGAGTTCCGCGATTTCGATTTTCGTAAACGGCGCCAAACGGATCACGGCGTTCGCGCCTAACTGAAGATCGGCCTTTCCGTCTCCTGTTTCGACCTTTGCGGTTTTGGTAAGAACCGTGTTCTTTTTCAGCGCTTCCGTTTTACCGCTTTGAGAATACTGAACTTTTCCCGTGACGAATAAAGCGATCGCAACTTCTTCGTCGGCCGATAGGACTTGAGGGACAAGGAAAAGGATAGAAAGAAAAAAGAAAACCTTACGAATCATACCGGAGAAATTTACACGGGTTCTTGAAAAAATCCACAATAAATTTCCCGGTTTGAAAGATCGGTTCTCGCAAAGATCAAACTTCTTTCTATATCCGAGCTCCCTTACGTCGACGTTTCAATCGTAAGACGATCGGGCGTAAGGGAGCTCGGGAGAAATTCAGCCTTTGCCGTTGTTGATTCTTCTTTCGATGACTTGATTGAGAAGATCGGCGAGTTCTTGAAACTCGTCGCCTTTGCGGATCTTGATCTTCTTAACGGGTTCTTCGCCCGCCGCCATTTTTTTGAGATGGTTTTTGATATTGTAAACCGGTCCGGCCATTTTGTGAGAATAGATCACCGTAAAGATCGCGGTCATTCCGAGAAACAAACCGGATAAAAGAAGAATTCCGTTCACCTGAATCGTAAACATGTCCAGTCTGTGATCGTAATCCGGCAGAAAGATTTCGCGTTCCACGAACTTTTCCTTTTCCACTCCGTTCTGATCTTCGAATCCCTTTTGATACACCTTGACCGGATCGTTTCTCAAACGGAAAACGACTCCCTTATCGAACTTCGTGTAGTTCAGCCAATAGAGAAATCCCACGGTTAAGAGTAAGCCGAAAACGATCAGCAGAGAATAATTCAATAAAAACTTGAGTTGGAAGTCCCGGTCGATAATGTAATTGCTGAAAATTCTTTTTTTACCGGGGTCGTTCTGTGTCATGCAAGGTCCTCGGGACTAAATTTCCCGATTTACCGGCCGACTGTCAAAGAGAATTTGATTTTAGTGGAGTTGAATCACTTCGGAGACGGACGCCCTCTCGATCGTGATTTCTTTTTCCAAAGTCTGAACATACATCGCGTTCTCATCCATGTCGACGATCACGCCTTCGATCGATTTCCCATCGACCAAAACGATACGTTCCATTCTTTGAAACTCCGTTAGGAGTTCTTGTTTGCTCGCGTACGCCCGGTTTTTATCGCGAGGAATCGCATCGATGGGAAGTTTTTCGAACTCCGTTCCGAGACGTTCCTTTTCCGCGTCGTTCAAACGGCTACGAACAAAACCTTTTTGATTTACGAAAATTCCCTGATTCGGTTCAAGAACCTGTTCGCCTTCCGGCGCGGTATTCTTGGATTCTTCTCGAGCGCTGATCGCTACGCGCCCTTCGAGAACCCGAACCCGAGTCCCTTCTCCCGGAACGTTTTGAAAGCTGAAGCTGGTTCCCCGGACTTCGGCGCTTACGTTCTCGGAACGAACGATGAATTCCTCTTTTTTAAGATTCTTATGAATGTGTGCGAGCAGTTCGCCTTTTTCCAGATCGATTCCTATCTTATAATGTGTGGAAAGATCGATCAAACGGAACGAAACTTCCGAGTCGGGCAGAATTCTCACCGCGATTCCATCGGAAACTTTCAGATTCAGAATCGCACCGGGAGCGGTAACGACCCTTTGTCCTTCCTGAATTCGAACACCGGGTTTCAAAAGAATTTTATCCTTCGGATCGGAAGAAGTCAAATACGCTTCCCCTTCCACCTGGGAAATTTCCACACCGCCTTTTTCGGAACCGACGGGAGACTTATCTTTTAGAATAGAATAATATCCTAATGTAACCGCGAACAAAAAGATCGCCGCGGCGGAAAGCCCAATTACGAGCTTATTCTTTGCGAAATCGGGAAAAGATAGAACGTTGTTTTTGCGGGTCGCCGTAATTTCGTTCCCCGCATTCGAGCGATCCAAGAAAGAATCATCGGATTTTTCGGAAAGTGCGCGGGCATAGAGGGACTCGAAGTCTCTTCCTTGGGGCGAATATTCAACCCAGGAATTGCTTAAGCCTTTGGCCAGCCATTCCACAGAAGGACTCAAATCGTTCCGCTTCCCATCGAGCAGAATTTCTTTAATCTTCTCTTCCCTTTCCATTCCCGATTCTTCCATTTTTATCGATACTCTTAATCAGGGTTTCAAATTCTTCTTTTCCGCGATTTCGGTCACCTTCGCAGTCGCCTTTACGATCAAACGAGAAGCGGTCGAAACCGAAATATCCATAATTTCCGCAATGGTCGTCAGATTGTAATCTTCCATAAACCGAAGAATCAAAGCATACTTCTCGTCCTCTTCCAGTTCATCCAAGCAGACGAGAAGACGTTCTTCCAAATCCTTGAGTTCTGTCTTTCTGACGAAAGAAAGCTTTTTCTCCTGAAAGTCCTGCATCTCCGGATTTCCACTTTCCTTTACCGTGGAAAATTTCCGAGAGTGATTGATGGACCGATTTCTGGCGATCGTGTAAAGTAAACGGATCGCCTGTTCCCGATCTATATCCGTGTCCGCATACTTCCTAAAAAAATTCAGGAAAGTGTCCTGCATGAGGTCCATCGCGACTTCAGGATTCCCGGAGCTGTATTTATAGAGGAAATCAAAGATCTTTCCACTGTACTCTCGATAGAGAGCATCCATAAAATCTTTCCGGGAGGTCATTGGAACTAAGTTGAAGAGTGAGAACCCGATTTCAAGTAAATTCCTTTGCCGCTCCTGCCTTCTATCCTGAGTTAACAGAACGATTCCGGTTTTTTTTCAGATCCGAGGTTTTTTTTGAAGGTTCTCGAAGATTATTTCTTTTGGTTCAAATTCCAATCGTAATCCAAATATTCGATTTCCGAATTGGCCGGAATCGGGGCAAGTCCCGAATTGGAATTGAAGAAGTTCACGAGATTTCCGGATTTGCGCGTAAAATCCTCCTGGAACCACTGAAAGATTTTCGAAAGATACAGTACGTTTTTTGTCGCATTGTATCGATTGTAGTTTGGGTTCGAAAGAAATCGTTTTGCCGCGTTTGAAAGTTGGCTTTCCAGCTTAGAAGGTTGAAATGCCTCTTCGAAAAGCGGCGGACATCCTTTGGAAGCGCAGTTGATCGCGAAATGAATTCTCGGTTCTTGAAACTCCTTTCTGAGTTTTTGATGTTCGATCCAATCCAAATTCTTTTTAGATCCTAACAAAGAGAAGAATTCCATTTTCCACGGTCCCGTCAAAAGTCCTCCGAGTTCCTTGATGCTTTTCAGAGGATAATGATCCAGGATCAGCCGGATCGTGAACGCGTTGTACGCGTTGATCAGAAAGCTCAGTTTTTCCGCTTGGCTAAAGGAAGAATATTCGGTTTCCGAAACGGAACTCAACGTTTGCAGGTAAGAATCCAGAGCCGCGCGGTTGTTTTTCCAAGATGCATAATCGACGGAACCTTCTTTGACATACTTTTTGAGTTCGGCGTTAAAAGAACCGTGTTTATGATCAAAGGCCGACAGGCCTGCGCGGCCGGTAAAGCCCGAACCGATCCAAACGAGAAGGATCAAAACGATCGTGGTCGTTGTAGACAATGACAATCGATTTTGGCTACGGGTTCGGCGGGTCCGTCCTCGTTTGTTTTCCGATGCGAAATCGTTCGATGGATCGCGTTTGTCGGTTTGGTGCAGCCATCGGAGATATTTTAGAATTTTAAAATATACTAGTATACATGCGTCTTTCATGAAGTCGACTTGTTCCTTTGTATTCGTATGGGTTTCGTGCGATAGTGATACTGTGTAATCTTGATATGATTTACAGTGAATTGCAATGATTTCTTTTCGGAATAGTCATGCAGACATGCGTAAACCGCCCCAAAGACGGCCGGTCCCATTCTCCCTATTTAAGATTTGAATGTGTGCGTATTCGCGTTTGGTTGGAATTAGTTATCTTCGAAGATTTTTCGAGAAAAATAATTCCGATAGTCCAAATCCTGTGCGTAAATCGGGTTTGGTTCGAATTGAAATTCGCGAGTAATCGTGTTGGAGTTGAAATCGAGGGTCAAAATATTCCTGTAAACATCGTGAAAGGTGGGAGTTCCCACAGAAACTGTTTCCACAATAGAATTCCCGACTCCGATCTCATCCAACCAAAGCAGATAATTCACTAAAAAACAGCGGGACACTCCGTGAGACGCCGCAAACGAAGCGAGAATGGAAACAATTCCCGTTCCCATTCTAATATTCATCCGAATCAAAGGACCTTGATCTTTCTGATACATCGTCTTTCCCGGCTTAGAATTCAAACGCGGCATCGCAACGATATACTTTGCATATCTGCGGATCAGCGTCGGAATCCGTTTCGGCAAATTCTTCCGATCTTTCTCATTCAATCCAGTCCAATAACGTTCGGGAATCAAAAACGTTTCCACGCTTGATTCTCCGTCGACGATCCAACGTTTTCGAACTTTTTGAGTTTCAGCCAAGATGATATTTCCCATATAGGCAAACGGTTCTTTCGAACGAAAACCGAGACCGCCTCAACAAGAAAAATCACATTTTCTACTTCCAAAATGGGCCCCTTTTTTCGATAAAAAACTTAGGCGCTTCTTCATCGAAATCGACTTCAAAAATTTCGGCGGCGGGATTCCAACCAAACCAAAATGATCCTACAAATTCGAAGCCTTCTTTTATCGATTTTCCTTTGGGGAGAAGTGATTCTGTTATTCGGATCGTTTCACGGAACCGGGACAGGAACTCACTCGTCTCTATTTTCTCAAGAAAAACCGAAACAACAGGAACAAGCCGAAACCAAACCGCTCCTCCGCGTGTTTCCTTCGTTTCGAAAGGAAGAATGCGACTGGGCGATTCGTTGGGATATTTGTATGAGTTGCCTAAAGATCGGGAGAAGATACGCGCAGAAGATTCACTTTTATCCTTCGGGACCGTATCGGGAACACGGTTGCTATTCGGACGAAGAAGGTTTTTTTCTGATGGATGAATAGCGCAAGAATGAAAACGCAAACCCTGTTTCTACGATCGCTCGGTTGCGGACGAAAGAAGTCGACCCGTTGGAAACGACCGAAAACGAAGCTGCGGCTCGAAACAAGCCTGACCTAAGCATGCGATTTTTTTGAAAACTGTCGTTGAAAGGATAAATTGGAGCAAACGCCCAAGGGAAATGAAAGCGAACTTGGGTAAGTTCAGCACCCCGCGATCCCTAAGGTCCGCGAGGCGAGAAGTAGGAAAAATCTTATTTCTTACAAGCCTGGATTGCAGGAATGCTTTTTGCAGACTTAAGACAAGTGAGGTCGAATTTTCCGGACATACATTCTTTTTGTAATACAGGAACCAAAGTCGCTTTCATAGTAGCGATGTTTGCAGTATCGTCCGCTTTTTGTCCAGCAGTCAGATTGGTTAACATTTCTTCAACGATAGGAGCGCATTCTTCCGCTGAATGTTTTGGTCCGCCGCACATTACAGTTAATGAAAGAACTGCAAGAGCGCTTAGGGAAATCATGAGAACTTTTTTCATCTAATCTTCCTCTTTTGAGTATTGGGAACCACTTTAACCCGATCTTGTTCCCTGAAAAGTGATTTTTTGGACGGGAGAATAGTTATTCCGTAGTGTTGAATTCCCTTTTCTCCCTTAAATTTTAATATTTTGGCGCGGGAATCATATTGATACGTACCCGCGTTGACCAAAACTTCGAACCCGTTTTTATAATGAATCTCGGGGAGAAAGATTTCGGTTTCCGGAAATAAATCCCCTTCCTGCCGAAACGAATACTTGAACAGGGATCGTTCCATATCGAAGGTCAATGCAATCGGCAATCCTTTCGTTCGAATCGGATACGGACGGCTGAAAGCGCGCACCGCCCTTCCGCCGTTTTCATCGTAAGAAGTCGGAGTGTCCATCGAATAGATCGAAAGATCCTCCTCGTTCCAACGATCCCCCAAACTATGAGTGTGATCGGGCGTATAATTCCACAACGCAAGATGCACGAAATTTTTTTCCACGGCCTTCATCACCCGATCGAGCGCCTTTTCCAAAACTCCGTAGTCCTTTTTGAGATAGGCCGCGCGCTGATTCAAATCCATCGGGATTCCGGTTTCCCCGATCACGGTCGGACAGTTGCCCATGTGCCGTTCGGACATTTCGCGGATCATTCGGATCGTCTCTTCGTAGGCCTTATCTATATTTTCTTTTCCGAATATAGGTTTTTGTTTAAATACGTGTACCCCGAACCAAGGATAATAGCGTTTTAGCATCAGCACGGAAATATCGTACCAATGCGTCGCGTTCACGATCGAACCGTGATTCTTTTTCGGAGTTTCCTTCCATTCGAGTTCGAGTCGGGACGGATCGCTTTCGATGAAGATATGAAATCGGCTTTCCACCTTCTGCACGCGTTCCTTGAATTTTTTGATGAACGGCTGCATAAAGTCGGAATAGAATTCGTATTTTCTTCCGTTCTTTTTGTAAAAATATTCGGGACGAAGCATCATCGGCGCTCCGTTCGGATCGTAGTCCCAAACGCCGTGATTTCTCCAGATACACTGATGTCCGCGCTTCCAAAGAGGAACGCCGCCGTTGTTCAAACGGACCTTCCCCCAAGGTAAACTCCAAAACCCGAGCATATACGCTTGTTCCGCCGAAACCGCGCGTCCTTCGGAAAGATACATTTCCTTAAACGGAGAAGTTTTGATCACTTTGCCGAATCCGAATCCGTCGAATTCTCCGAGATTCTTTTTCCCGATCCAACCGGGAGACGGTTCGTTTAACGAGTCGAAGCCGACCACGTTTTTATACTTCTTGAGTTTGCGTACGATTTTGAGTACGGATTCGATATAATGATCCTGCAAAAAGTCCTGCGCGTTTTTTCCGCCGATCTTCGTATCGGGCGCGAATTCTCTTCCCCCGAAAAACAGTGTGAACATCGTGGCGCACGCGTATTTTTGATAGTTGAGAGGCCAGGACATTCTTCGGTAATTTCTTCCCTGATGATGATGTACGATCGCGGTTTCCGAATCGCGGATCTTGGAAATGTCCATCCCCAGTTCTTCCAAGGTCCAACCGGGCGCACCGTCTCCTCCCGTAAATCGGGACCAAACGTCCTGATGCGGATCGATAAACAGATACAATCCTTTTTGCGCCGCGAGCGCGACCATTCGTTCCACGTAATCGATGTATTCCGTGTCGTATTTTCCGGGACCTTTGTGTTCGATCCCTTCCCAGGTTATGAGAAACCGTAAAAAGTTGAATCCCCATTTGCGCAGACGATCGAAGTGTTCCCCCGCCTGATCCTCTTCGAGAGGTCTTCCCACAAACGAAACGTTTCTATGATTGAAGAAAGTTAAGGTCTGATCGAAGTGCGTGGTTCCGTCCGGTTTGGACGGAAGTTTTGCCGAACCGGAAAGATTCACCCCTCTCAGTTGATAGATCGCGCCGTCTTTTCCGGTGAAATGTCCGTTCTTAACGAATAATTCTTCCATAATATTCTAATATTCTCCGAATTGAATTCTCGCGTCCTCGTAGCCGCGGCTGATCAGATAATCCGCCTGCACCTGCGAGAAGTTCAAAATACTTCCGAATCCGAGCGAGGTTCTCGGTCCGATCGTTCTGATCTTTAAATCCGGTTTGTTCGCGCTGGGTATGGATAAGAGAGAGGAAAGTCTCGACTTCTTCCGCTTCCGCGTTTTCTTTTCAAAGTTCAAATTGGACATCACGGTTTGATACGAACCGATGAGTGAAAGTTCGAAGACTCGCTCCAAACCTTCCCGTCTCGTTTTCGGCAAACCCATATCGATTCCCCCGACCGGCGACAAAAGAACTACGACGATGTCCGTCGCGCCCCGCTCGACCGCGGGAAGAATCGGAGTATTAGCCATAACGCCTCCGTCCCAATGCGGTTTCCCGTCGACGTATTGCCAAGGAAAGAACATCGGAATCGCGGAAGATGCCATTACGTGTTCGATGTCGATTTCCTTGTTTCTAAAAAATACGAGCTCCGCGGTGAGAATATTGACCGCTGTGATGATGACTTCCACGGGGTTCTTCCGCAGTTTGCGGAAGTCGAGATGAGAATACAAAAGATTTTTAAGGGGTGTCGTATCGGTTAAGGGGGAATAGCTTTTGACGAAGATGTCGACGAGATCGTTCCAGATCGAATAACGCATCACCTTCTTCGCTTCGATGGACTTCCACAACTTTGTGATCTCCATCGCGTTCATCCCGCAACCCATGGCGGTAGCGGTAATCGCTCCTACGGAAGTACCGCAGATGATATCCGGTTTGAATTGGATTTCTTCCAAATATCGGAGAACGCCCGCTTGGTAAGCGCCTCTGGCTCCGCCTCCGGACAAGATAAGGGCACGTTTCATTCTACCTGAATCTCAAAGGGTTGGAAAAAAGTGAAGAATTTTCGGTTTGTCGGAAGGAACTCAAGGAGAAAGATTTTTTCGAAAGAGGGAAACCTCCTGAGCGACTGCAACGTTTCGTCGACATCCATCTGTCGAGATCGGAAGCTCGAGAATGACCAGTTCTCGAAACTCAGAAAGGTCAGCGGTCTGATTGGATTGCAATGCCCCGACTACGGCTGTATTGCAAGTGAAACCCGGGCTATTGCTCAGCCACCTCACCGGTCAATTGTTTACAACAACTATCATTCACTAGACCACCTCCTTTTCGTGTGGCCGCAGAATATTCTGTCTCATTAAAATGTCAAGAACAGAGCGAATTTTTTGAGAATTTTCTTTCCTAAACGAAACGCCGCGGTTCACGCCGCCTCGAACGGCGCCAAACCGACGATCAAAAAGGCTTCTTACGAAACGGCTTTCACTCTGGAAATCAATATCATCGCGATCACGTTAAACCCCATTGCGAGAAAACCGGCCACCTCGTAGTTTTGATACGGAGAAGTCGGAGTCGCCGCGACCAAAATGCTTCCCCCGATCGTAGCCCCGAGTCCCGAAGCCAGGTTTTGCAAGGCGGAGATCACGGTCATAAAACGTCCCCGGTCCTTCGGTTCGGTCGTGGATGTAATCAAAGCCAAGGCGGGAATCCATCTTCCCGATACGATCACCATGAAGGCCGTGGTCAGCGTTACGACGGTCACAAGATCGGCCTTTCCGAGATTGGTCATGATAAAGATCGGAATAAAGGATAACGGAACCAGAATATAGAATACCTTGTGTTTTCCGATCTTGTCGGAAGCGATCCCTATCAATCTCGAAGAAAAAAAGGTAACAAGCCCGCCGAAGAAATAAATCCAAGAGATACTTTCTTTAGGAATCCCCACGTTGTGTTCCATATAAGGCGCGATAAACGGAATGACGGTAAAACCGCCGAGAATCACGAACATGATGAGCATATACGAAGCCATATATCGTTTGTATGTGAGAATCCGTACGAAGTTTTGAACCGGATTTTCGCCCGCGGATTGAAACGGAGGAATGCTCGGAAGATGATAATACATCAGAACCAAAATCGGAAGGCTCAATAAAACGATTCCCGCAAAGGACATGTTCCATCCGTAAAACTCGGCGACTTTCAGTCCCAACGGAATCCCGACCACCGAAGAAACGGAAAACGCTCCCATGATCGCACCGGTTGCCCTTCCCCTTCTTTCCATCGCGATCACGTCTCCTACGATCGCAAAGATGACGGAACTCAAAATTCCTCCGAACGCTCCGGAAAGAATTCTCGCCGATAAAAGAAGAATGTACGAATCCGCAACGGCACAGAATGCGGTGCCTACGATAAAACCGGTATATAAGAAAATTGCGGCGGACTTTCGGTTGAAACGATCGATAAAAAGCGCGCCTACGATTCCCGCCGCGAACGCGCTGTACGTATATGCGGAAATCAGAAAGGAGAATTCTCTAGGATTGATATGAAACGCTTCTTGAAAGTAGCTCCCGAGAGGCATCATGATTACGAAGTCGAGAATGTGAGTGAATTGAACGGCCGCTAATACGAAGATCAGCATCGGTTCGGATTTTACATGAATGTTGCGAGAAGGATGCGAAGACATAGATATTGGATAGCATGAGAAATGTCAGTTTCCTGTAGATAGAAAAACGGGAAAAATGGATTGAACGACTGGAATTCCCGCATAAGAATCCTCACAAAAAAGGAAATTCCACCGTATGAAAGTTAAATTTATTTCCGCAAATTCGGCTCTTTCCACCGTCAAAGCGGGTCAACGGGTTTTCGTTCACAGCGTGGCTGCGGTCCCAACTCTTCTGATCGAAGCGTTGACCGCACGGGCGGACGAGTTGTCTAACGTGGAAATGATTCACCTTCATACCGAAGGCGACGCTCCTTATGCAAAACCGGGAATGGAAGGAAAATTCTTCACGAACGCTTTGTTCGTGGCGGCCAATATGCGTAAGGCCGTTGAGGAAGGAAGGGCCGATTATATTCCGATTTTCTTAAGCGAATGTCCTTCCTTATTTCGAAACGGAATTCTCCCTTTGGACGTAGCTTTGGTTCAGGTTTCGCCTCCCGATAAACACGGCTATTGTTCTCTCGGAGTTTCGGTGGACATCAGCAAGGCCGCCGTGGAAACCGCAAAGGTGGTGATCGCGCAAGTCAACGAAAACATGCCCCGCACGCACGGAGACGGAATCATCCACGTGGACAGAATTCATTCTTTGGTGGAAGGACATCAAACGTTGTACGAACACGTTTCCGAAACGCCGTCCGAAGTGGAACTTGCGATCGGAAAAAACGTGGCTTCTCTTGTGGAAGACGGAGCCACGCTGCAGATGGGAATCGGAGCGATCCCCAATGCCGTCCTAACGTGTCTAACGTCACACAAAGATCTGGGAATTCATACGGAGATGTTTTCGGACGGAGTGATGGAACTCGTTCAAAAAGGAATCATCACCGGAATCCATAAAAAGAAACATCCCGGAAAAATCGTTTCCGGCTTCGTGATGGGAACCCGCAAACTCTACGACTTCATCGACGACAATCCCCAAGTCGCGATGCTCGACATCGGCTACATCAACGATCCGCACGTGATCCGAAAAAATCCGAAAGTCACCGCCATCAATTCCGCGGTGGAAGTGGATCTGACCGGACAAGTCTGCGCGGACACGATCGGCACACGACAATATTCCGGAGTCGGAGGTCAGATGGACTTTATCCGAGGCGCGTCCCTTTCGGAACGAGGCAAACCCATCATCGCATTACCCTCTTCCACTTCCAAGGGAGAATCCAGAATCGTTCCGATGTTGAAACCCGGCGCCGACGTGGTCACAACGCGCGCGCACGTTCACTATATCGTGACCGAATACGGAATCGCGAATTTGTATGCGAAGAATCTACGACAAAGGGCGAAGGCCTTAATCGAGATCGCGCATCCGAATCACAGAGAAAGACTCGAACGAGAAGCTCGGGAACGATTTCGAGTTCTTTGAAGAATTTCCGACGGAAGGATCGGCCGACGGTTTCTCGGTCGGCGGCAGAATTTCCATCGTCGACCGTTCGGTCGCAGTTCGAACGCACAAGAAACCATCCCTGTTGTAATCGAATTTTATCTTTTATACGAAAGAATCGCATCGGAATCGTTTGACGAAAACGTCGTTTTTCGTCAGATTGTTTTTGAAACGACTATCCGATGAAATTTGAAAGGGATAAAGTCTATGAAGGAATTTTTCTTTCGGACGTTCACTACCTTCTCAATAAAAAAATAAAATCCCACAAACACAAAGAACTCTTTCAGTTCCTCGATCATCTTGAAAAAAAGAACGTCCGCTTTCAAACGATCTATCTCGTGGGCGACATCATCGAAAATTGGTTTTTCAGCGCCTCTCGCAAACTCCGCCGCAGTAAAAAGAAATTCAACAAACTCTTCGACAGACTCGATTCTTTATCGGCGCGGGGCGGCGACAAAATCTACATCGTAGGAAATCACGACTCGACTTCGTATCTGATGAGCCTTCCTCCCAAGATCGAAAAGTATCTGAAGGAAAGGGATTGGCACGTCTGCGAAAAAACAGAAAACGAAACGCTGATCGCGGTTCACGGCCATCAGGGACAATACAACCGGTTCACCTGGATCGGATCGATCTTTCTATTACGTTTTTTGCATGCGATTGCCGTGTTGATTCCGAACCTTTTCCGATATTCGGAAGCTTTCTATCAAAAACATCTGAACAGACAGGATCCGAGTACGACCGAGGAAATTCTGCGGTATTACGAACGCCTATCCAGAATCACGCACCAAGGAGATCGTCTTTTGATTTCGGGTCACACGCACGATTTTCTCTGCATTCCTCATTTAAGAATCATCAACACGGGGGATTGGGTGAAAAGCAACAGCTTCGTATTACAAGACGGATCTCATTTTATCGGAGCCAAGATGAACAAACGGGGAGAATTCTCCAAAGAATTCGTTTACAAACACAAGGAAGATTCCTCCGTTTAGTAAAAATATTTCTTGCTTAACCTTTTCAAAAGGTGCAGAATTGCCGGATGCAAATTCCAGGTTATTCTACGATCTTGCAGTTCATTTCGGAAAATCCTTGGTCTTCTTTTTTTTACGCGTTGGGAACATACACTCTCATCGCGCTCATTCACGACATCGTTCAAAGAAGACACTCAATCAAACATAACTTTCCGCTTGTGGG
Source organism: Leptospira yasudae (assembly GCF_003545925.1). Taxonomy (NCBI): domain Bacteria; kingdom Pseudomonadati; phylum Spirochaetota; class Leptospiria; order Leptospirales; family Leptospiraceae; genus Leptospira; species Leptospira yasudae. The sequence goes on from NZ_QHCU01000006.1 coordinate 194,975, forward strand.
AAGAATCCGATATCTATTTGAAACGATCGGACCTGAACTAAGGCAATACTGGGTCGCGAACGACAAAGAAGAAATGCCGTTCAATCGCGCGGAACGTTCCTGGGTTTATGCGACGGCAAAAAAACAAAACAACAACTTCGGATTCGGAACGACCGAACTTTTATACGAAGCGGGTTATCCGATCATCAAACACAGCGCGTTTCCGTTCCCCGAATCCAAGGTAAAACATTTAAAGAACGATACTTCGATGATCCCTTGTCTGAAGGTGATCGGAGAATTTCATAACCGCAAAAAACCGTTTCGTCCCCCTTCCGTAGTGAACATTTCCGCAATGTCCTACGGTTCTCTCGGGAAGAACGCGGTCTCCGCTTTGAACAAAGGCGCGATGATGGCGCATTGTTATCAGAATACGGGAGAAGGCGGGATCAGCCCCTATCACCAGTTAGGCGGCGATATCGTTTGGCAGATCGGAACCGGTTACTTCGGCGCAAGAGACGCGAACGGAAATTTTTCCTTGGATCTTTTCGGACAAAAGATCCAGGAAAACCCCCAAATCAGAATGATCGAAATCAAACTTTCGCAAGGCGCAAAACCGGGCAAAGGAGGAATTCTCCCCGGAAAAAAAGTCACGAAACAAATCGCTGCGATTCGAGGAGTTCCGGCGGGACAGGATTGTGTTTCGCCTAACGCGCATTCCGAATTCGGAACGGTGAGCGAATTGATCGACTTTATCGAACGGCTTCATTCCGCGAGCGGACTTCCGGTGGGAATCAAAAGCGCGATCGGAGAAATCCATTTTTGGAACGAACTCGCGGAACGGATGAAACAAACCAACAAAGGACCCGATTTCATCACGATCGACGGCGGAGAAGGAGGAACCGGTGCGGCTCCCCTCGCCTTTGCAGATCACGTTTCTCTTCCGTTCAAGGTAGGATTCGCGCGAGTTTATCAGATCTTTCAAAAGGAAAAACTCTCCGAAAGAATGGCCTGGATCGGAAGCGGTAAATTAGGATTTCCTGATAGAGCCATCGTCGCCTTCGCGATGGGATGCGATCTTATCAACGTCGCACGGGAAGCGATGATGTCCATCGGCTGCATTCAAGCGCAGCGTTGTCATACGGATCATTGTCCCGCTGGAGTCGCTACGCAAAACCGCTGGCTGCAGGCCGGACTCGATATAGATCTCAAAGCGGAACGGAACGCGAATTACATCAAAGGACTCCGCAGAGAAGTTTTGTCCGTTACGCACGCGGCGGGTTACGAACATCCTCTTCAGTTCCGAGGAAGCGATATCGAGATCAGTGCAGGACTCAATATCTTCAAGACGTTGGAAACCATTCTCGGTTACGAACGAGATCACGTTCATTTTACGAAGATGCTCGATTATACCGATCACACGTATTTGGAAGAATACATGCAGGGAGTCAGCAAAGTGGAACACCCGAATCACGCAACGAACAATCATCCGAAGTAACACATCATTCGCGTCAAAGCGATTCAACGTTCAATGGGTTACGGCTCGCTTCCTGAAAGCCGACCTAAAGGAAGGCTTTCGCTGAGTTCTGTCGCAATTGCAAGCTCAGAAATTGCCTCCTATGGACGCACAATTTACCACTTGCAATCCCGCTTTTGCATTAAATCCTGTGCGAAAGCGGAGATCTCATGTTTCAGTTTTCTTTTTCATTCTTAACCGTCCTGGAAGAAGCGCGGGACGTTCTGATCAGACCGGTTTCATTTTTCAAAGAACTTTCCAAAGCCCCGGAAGAATCTCTGATTCCGTTGTATCTGCGCTCGCTGATCTTTATGGGCTTCTTATACGGGATCGCCGTACTCAGCATGACCGTCTTGACTCCGGACGGTTTTTCCAATCCTCCCCTCTCCTTCTTATTTTTGGAAATGCCGCTCGCCTACTTTCTCGCGAGTTTTATCGTATTTCCTACTTTAGGTTTTCTTTATATGTTTTTCTCCTGGATTTGCGGCGGAGATAAAAACTGGAAGTCGAACTTCCGAGCCAGCACCGCGGTCCTCGGAATTTTTTGGGTCGCTTTGCTTTTGCAGAGTTTCGGAGGACTCATCCATCCGTATCTCGGAATCGGACTTGGAATCGCGTTTACCGCCTACGTCCCGATTCTATTTTACCTCGCTTTGACTTCGTATCTCAAAGCTCCCGTACAGCGAACCGCGATCGTGCTTACGATTTTTGCGGCGATTCTTCTCTATTTGCAATACTCTAAAGTTTCCTCGTACATCAACGATTACAAGATGATCGAGAGTATGAATTCTCACAAACCCCTCACAAGAGAAGAGGAAGAACATGGAGAACAAGAAGCCGCGGAGATCATCCGTAAGGCGATGGAAAAAGCGAAAGCGGAAGGACACGAAACTCAGGAATAGTTATGGCAAGAATTCAATTAGAACTCCCGAATAAATTCGTCTGGTCCGTCGACCTCGACGTTCGAATCTACGACATCAATTTCGCGGATCATCTCGCGCACGATCGCGTGATTTCACTTCTTCACGAAGCGAGAGCGCGTTTCTTTTTGGAACACAACTACAACGAACTCAACGTGGACGGCCTCGGAATCATCATGACCGATATCGCCGTCGTCTACAAAGCGGAAGCGTTCTTTCGGGATAAGATCCGAGTGGAAATCACAGCGGGAGATTTCAGTCAACGCGGCTGCGATATCTATTATCGAATGACGCACGCGGACGGACCGGCCAACGGCAAAATCATCTGCGAAGCGAAAACCGGAGTGGTCTTTATGGATTATTCAACGCGCAAGTTGGGAAATCTTCCGGAAGGTTTCCGAAAGATTTTTCCGTAACGGATCGATCAGATTCGGATTCCGAAAGAAAACTGAAGACTCGGTTCCGTAAAACGATACGAAACGTTCGAATTGGAAAGAAGCGTATTCCGGATTTGAGCCGCGAGAGCGATCATGATGGAATCGCTGTTCCATTGAACCCCCGTTCCAAGCAATAAGGTGCCTTGAAAAAACGGATCGGAGTATATTCCGCTTCGATAACTTCGTCCGAATCCGAACGCAAACTGCGCGAACCAGGAAAATCTCTCCCCGTCGATCAGATAATATTTCACACCCGGCAGAAACGAAACCGTTTCCACCCGAAAAGAGTTCGCGGTTCTAAAAGGAGTGTATCCTTCGCCAAGCGAGGACAACGCGAGCAGAGTCGTGGAAGATTCATTTTTTTGAATATTGTCCGGGCCGGGTAAAACCAACGCGGCAATTCTCGGATTCAAGAATGCGTTCGACGAACTGCGAAAATCGAAACGGGAATTTTCCAATCCCAGAGTAATTCCGTATCTGCCTTCGAATCTGGTTTCCGCCTGAAGAAACACCGACTGAACACGGATCGAAAAATCTCCGACTCGATCCGGTTCTCCGATGCGGGTTTCCCAGAAAGAAACCCCCGAAGAATAAGTCACTTTACCGGACCCGGAAGAATTCGGTTTTTTTGAACCTTGGTTTTTCGGAACGTTCGGCGCGGAAGGTTCGGATTCCGACTTCACTTCCGCCATAACGATCCGTTTCACCGATTTAGTTTCAATTTTTCTAATATTCCCCGATTCGTCTTCGACGAGAATCTCTTCGCCTCCCATCGTGACCTTTACGTTTCGGAGCGCTCCTCCGTCCTTGAGAAGAACGGTGTCCGCGGACAGAAACGAAGGAACGCAGAGAAAAAAGAAAAATAGAAAACCGACTCGACGATAAATCCTCAAACGAAATTCAAACCTTCCAAGAAGTGAACATCTTGCCGATCATAAAGATCGTCAGCTTCGTTCCGTTGACGAGTAATGAAATCGGATTCTTGGAAAAGTTAAACCGCATCGCGGCGAGAATCGCTTCGTACGAGGTTTTGTTAAACGGATACCACCAAATATTTCTCTTGGAAGGAATGATGTCCCAGTTCACGAGTTTAGGCTGAGTCATCTCGTCGAAACCGAGACCGGAATGGGTTCTTCCCAAGCCCGATTCTTTCCAACCGCCCCAAGGAGTTTCGGATTGACCGTGCGTATAAAGATGATCGTTGATCGTCGTCGCACCCGATTCGAGTTTCTTCGCGATCTTTTTGCCCAGACTTAAGTTCTTAGTCCACACGGAAGAAGTCAACGCCATCGAAGAATCGTTTGCAAGAGCGATCGCTTCTTCGATCGTTTTGAACTTCATCACCGGAATGATCGGACCGAAGTTCTCTTCTTTCATCAATTCCATCTGATGATTCACGTCCACCATCAAGGTGGCGGGATAAAAGAATCCCTTCGTGTTTCCGCTCGGCTGCGACTGCGCTACGATCTTAGCGCCTTGTTTCACCGCGCCGTCCACCTGACGTTTGACCGTGTTGAGCTGTTCTTCCGTGGTCATCGAACCCATGTCCACCTCGAAGTCTTGGTCGGCCCCGTGACGGATCGCTCTGGTTTTGGCCGCGAGCAAGTTTACGAATTTATCATATACTTTATCCTGCACATACACGCGTTCCACGCCGCCGCAGGATTGACCCGCGTTTTGATAACCGGCCCATGCCGCTCCGTTCGCAGCGCGTTCAAGATCTGCATCTTCCAGAACGATCATCGGATCCTTGCCGCCCAACTCCAAAGACAAGGGAGTTAAGGTGGAAGCCGCGGCCGCCATCAAAGTTTTTCCGGTCGCAACCGAACCGGTAAAGAAAATCTTATCGATCTTGTTTTCAAAGAAGGATTTGGAAACCGCTCCGCCCGAACCAACGATATGATAGAAAAGACCTTCGGGTAATTCTCCGGCGGCGACGATCTTATCGATCGCTTGCCCCACGAGAATCGTAGCCTGTGCGACCTTCAAAAGAATCGCGTTCCCCGCCATAAGTCCCATCGCGATTTCGCCGAAAGGAATCGAAAGAGGATAATTCCACGGACTGATGATTCCGACGACGCCGAGAGGAACGCGATGCAGTTCGTTCTTCTTATTAAAAAATAAGAATGTAGACATCGGAAGTTTTTTCGGCTGAAGATGATGTCTTGCATTCTTCGCATACCAATCCGCCGCAAGAGCGGCAGGAAGAACTTCCGTAGCAAGCGCGTCCATTCTGGATTTGCCGTTGTCCTTGCTTACGATGTCCGCCAGTTCTTCCGCGTGTTCCACGATATAATCTCTCATTTTGAGAATGTGCTTTTTGCGGGTGGCGAATTTTGTCTGCGCCCACTTTCTTTGGGCCTCGCGGGCTTTATTGAAAATCTCGGGCATTTTTGCCAGATCCGTGTTCGGAACTTTTCCGATTTCTTCCAACGTAGCCGGGTTTTGCGAGACTTGGAACCCGCTTCCCGTATAATTTCCGTTTGTTTTCGATTTTGTTTCTGCGATTGCACTCGTTGCCATTTCAAATTCTCCTATTTTCTCTTCCTATATCGATTCTATGAACCATAACGATTGTTCGGTCCGTCTATAGTACAGAGAGAATGGATTTTATAACAAGCGTTTTTACAACCGGTCTCGGAGGCTTCCCGGGAATCTCCTATACATGAAAAGCCCCCGTAAAAAACTGGCTTATCAGCTATACTTGAGGGTTTTTCTATGAAACGCACCGAACTGGAAAGAAGAGAAAGAGACCTCCGCAAGGCAGAAAAAAAGACACAGCTTCAAGAAAAGAGGCTCGCCTCCGGAAAAGGAACTAGCGTAGGAGAGTACATCGACGAGTTGTCCGCTCTCTTTCGTTATGACGCGACCGAAATCTTCAACACGGGAGACGACATCTCGATCTTGGAATTACTGGAAGACATTCAAGCAAATCTCCCTGCAAAACAGTGGGAAAACGTGCTTCGTAAAGCGATCAAAAAGACCGGAGTTCAGGAAAAAGAAAAAGCATACAACGAACTCAAGGAATTGATGAACGACGAAGAAGAATCGGAAACGGCGGAAGAAGTCGGGGTATAACCCGGCTTTTTCTTTTCCTCCGTCGTACATGCACGACATCCGATTGCACTGAACCTGCAAAGTCCTCGCGACAACTCAACTAGTACATACCCTTCTTTCCGATCCTTTAGATCCCAAAGGAACTCCTTCTCCGTTATTCAACGTACTTGATCGATGGAGAAGTCGCCCGCAAATCATTCCGACCTTCCGCAAAACGGCGACAAATCGAATCTTAAATGCGACCACTTGCTCACATTCAAAAAATCGTCGAGCTTCGCACGCAGATCCGATCCAACAGAATCATAAATTTTGCTTGATCTCTCTATCTACCAGATAGTATCTGAAAGATACATTTTTCATTCTATAGATTGCGTGACTTATTTTTGCCGTCTCGGTTTTCCATGAAATTTCCGGAAAAACTCAATTCTCAATTGTTAAATCAGAAATCGCAAAACTTATCTAATAATAAGGTTCAAAATCCCGAATAATGGCCCGTATCAATAAAACGCGTTATGCGCTCTTGGGTATCGTCGCACAAAGCCCCAAAAACGCTTATGAAGTCAAAAAAACGATCGAACAAACCATCGGATTTTTCTGGCAGGAAAGTTTCGGACAAATTTATCCGATTCTCAAACAGCTCGAAAAAGAAGGATGTCTTAAGTCGTCCAAAGAGAAAAAACGAACCGGTCCGGAATCGACGATCTATAAGATAACCCCCAAGGGAAAAAAAGAACTTAAGGAGTGGTTGGAAAAACCGGTCGAAAATTTTCCGTATCGCAACGAACTTCTTTTAAAGCTTTTTTTCGGCAATCATGTCGAAAAGGAAATACTTATAGGACATCTGCAACATACGAAAGAAGAAGTGCAACGCCTCACCGAAATATATGCGAACATCCGAAACTTTTTGGATCAGCATGAAAATCCGAAGGTAAACAAGATGTTGAGCCTGATCACTCTCGACTTCGGCATCGCGACCGCTAAAAGTTTTATGGAATGGGCGGAAGAGTCGAAAAACAAAATAAAAAATTCCGATTTTTAAACCGAAATCGTTTTTCTACTTTTCACTTCGTCTAAATTGGCTTAGGCTACAACCGATCCGGAGAAGGTTGCACTCTGCCTGCCCGGAGCGAAACGCCAATGAATCTACCGCCTCTGCACGAAACAATGGATCTCTCCTGGTCCCCGTTTGCGTTCTATTCCGGTTTTTCGTTCCTAGTCTTCTCGTTTAATCTATACATCACATACAAAAATCTTAAAGTACAGGGAAGCAAAGAATTCCTTTTCGTTATATGCGGTTTCGCCCTATATTCCTTAGGCAGTTTTTTCGAGATTCTTTCTCGAAACGAAAAGTGGATCTTATTCTGGGACGACTTTCAGTTTATCGGCAACGATATCATCGTGATCGGAATTTCCTTCTTTATCCCGAGAATCACTTCTCTAAACTTCCTCTTTCGTTTCCCTTTGAGTGTATTCCTAGTTCTATTTCCGATTTCCAACGAACTGCTTTTGTGGTCCGGTTATCGGCCAGAACTGATCCGGACGAACGTTCGGTTTCTTACCGATACTTCTTGGAAAGCTCTCACATACGATTACGGCCCTTGGATGAAGTTGTTCATCGTTTATTATCTCGGATCGCAAACCGCAGTCATAGGGATTCTTATCTGGAAGTTCTTTACGCTGACCGGATTCCGCAAAGCACAGATGTTTCTCCTTTTAGTGGGAATCCTTTTTCCGTTTCTCGGAGGATTGATGACCGTCGCCGGTTTATTCCCGTTCATCAATCCTCATTTGGACGTTTTTCCGATCACCGGATGCGTGACTTCCCTCGTATGGGCTTACGGTCTTTTTTACTTCAAAATGATGGATCTGATTCCAGTCGCCAGGGACAAGGTTTTCAATCTGATCCAAGACGGAATTCTTATATTAGATAAAACAAATATTATTCTCGATTACAACGAAGCGGCGATCAATCTCTTCCTAGGACAATTGAACACCGCAGGAATCACTTTGAAGGAAGTGTATCCCGATTTGAACTATCTTATCGAGAAATACAAACGAAACGAAATCGACTCGATCCCCGATCTGAGGCTGTTCATCAAAGGAGAACTTCGGTATTACGAAGTTATTCTCAGAAATTTTTCCAATCAGTCGGAACGGAGCGATTTCTGGATTCTTTCCCTGAGAAATATCACGGAACGCAAGTTAGGCGAGGAACGAGCCATCGAGGAAAAGAACTTCCTGAATATGATTTTGGATTCGACACGGGTTCTATTCGTCGCCCTCGACCGCGAAGGAAGAATTCTTCGATTCAACAAGGCCTGCGAAAACGCGTTCGGTTACCGTTCGGACGAGGTCAAAGGCCACGCGTTCTGGGACATCTTCGTGGAACCGCACAAGAAAGAATCGATCAAGAAAGTGTATCTTAGAATGATCCGAGGAAAGTTTCTTCCGAAAACCCAGGAACAATGGATCGGTAAATTCAAAGAACGGAAGGTGATCCAATGGGAAAACCGGGAGATCAAGGATAAAAACGGGAGAACGAATTACATCATCACGGCGGGCGCGGATTTGACGGACGTTTACAATGCGGAAAACGAAATCGCGAATCTCAAAACCGCCAACGAGGAAATCACCAAAAAGAATCAGATGATCGAGGATCAAAAAAAGGAACTCGAACAGATCATCGACACTCTCACCAAGACGCAGGCGCAACTCGTTCAAACCGCAAAGCTCGCGGACTTAGGACAACTCGTTTCGGGAATCGCACACGAAATCAACAACCCGTTAGGCGCCATTCTCGCTTCCAACCAAAACATTCAACACTACACCAAATCCTTTCGGGAAAAATCGAAGGACTATTTCCGCCTTTTGAAAAAATTACCCGAACGGATACGCGATCAGATTTCCTCGTTAATCGACGTCGCGGGAACTCACTCCGACCTTGTCTTGGGTTTGGAAAGAAGGAAAAGGATAAAAGAAGTCCGGGCGAATCTGGAAGAACTCGGCATCTCGTCGCCTTCCAACGAACTCTGCGAGGTCGCGCTCGAATGCGGTCTTTACGGAAGAGAAGAGGAATATATCGAACTTCTCAAACACAAGGAAGCGATTCCGATTTTGGAATTGATCACGGATCTTTTGGGACCGGAAAGAAATTCTCAGACGATCCAAACCGCAGTCGAACGGTCCTCCAAAATTCTGTACGCTTTGAAAAGCTTGGCGCATTTTGAAAGCAAAAGCGTATTAGAAGAATCGAATTTACGGGAGAATGTGGAAATCGTTCTCGCTCTTTATCAAAACCTGTTCCGCCACGGAGTGGATCTTTCCGTGAACTTCGAGGAACTTCCGAAAATTCCGATTTACCGGGACGACCTGCTCCATCTCTGGACGAACCTCATCATGAACGCCGTGCAAGCGATGAATTATTCCGGTAAGCTCAATATCAGCGGGAACAAAGAGAACGGTTTTGCGGTGGTTCAAGTGGAAGACTCGGGACCGGGGATTCCGGATTCTTTGCGAGAGAAAATCTTCGATCCGTTCTTTACGACCAAACCTCCGGGAGAAGGAAGCGGACTCGGCTTGGATATTTGCCTGAAAATCGTCGAAAAACATAAGGGAACGATTTCCTACGAATCCGAGCCGGGAAAAACGGTATTTACGGTAAAACTACCGTTAATACATCATAAAAACTGAATATTCCAGTTTTACAAAATTCCTTTGCGCGGCAATAATCGGATCTCGTCCGGATAGACCGCATCGGGAAGAGTCGCCAAAGTAGCGAGCCATTTCCCGAAATCGTCCACGGGGATCATGTCGTCCTGTTCGAATCCCTCTCTTCCCTTCCAGATATCCGTATAAACCGCTCCGGGATAAACCGTAATGACCCGAATTCCCTGTGATTTTAATTCTTCCCGCAGAGCCTTTGCAAAACCCGCGATCGCATGACGGCTCGCACAATACGCAGTCGAGTTCGGAAAACCCTGATAGCCCGCGGTGGAAGAAAGATAACACAAAAAGGAACCGGCCCGCAACAGCGGTAGAATCTCTTTGGTGAGCAAAAAGAGAGAATTCAGATTGAGAACGAAATGTGCATTCCATTCTTCTAATGCGATTTGATCCACGGATTTAAAAAGTCCGCTTCCGAAGGTGAAATAGACGCCGGACAAGGAATTCACCTGGGACTTCAGAGCGCCCACGAACTCGAGAACCTCGGATTGCCTGGAAAGATTGCATTGAAAATTCTTTCCGTATTCGAACGGACTCCCGTTGCCTGCGTTTTTCCACACGGCGCCGGTTCGGGAAATCCCGATCGCGTCCCTCGAAAGTAAATTCAAGTTTTCTAATACGGATTTTCCGATTCCCGAGCCGGCCCCGGCTACAAGGATGGGCTTTGATTCTTTTTCGGAGGACAAAGAATTCTCCCCTTAAGAGAAAGTCGCGGGATAAACCGGAAATTCGGTGGAGAATACTTCCTGACGATCCAGTTCCGATGCGTCGGTAGGCAGATTTTTCGTTTCTCCCGGATAGGAAAGATTTTTCCAAGATACCATGTATTTGAGGATAAAGTCCGTCGCTTCCAGATTCCGATTCGCCTGAACCGTATCCTTACCCCAAACGGTAATCCCGTGTTTTTCTATGATGCAGAATGGGACTCTGGGTTTGTATTCCTTGAGATACTTTTCCAAACAATCGGAAATGTCTTGTACATTCGGAAAATTGTATATTACGGGAACGTAAACCTTGGGATTCTCCTCCCAGATTCCGTACGCCTTCAGGATTTCGATTGCGGGAAGTTCAAGCAGAGCTATAGGTTCGTTTTTGGAAGTGTTCGCGCGGATTAAATTCGATTCAAGGGTGTGAACATGCAGACCGCAGGCAACCCCGTCTAGCGCGCGATATACGGCGCGATGGATCGAGGTTTCTGCGCTCGGTTTTAATCCTTTGGTCGCCTTGGAATTTTTGGAATCCACCGGTTTTCCCGATTCCAAATCCACGTAGAGAAAATTGCGTTTGTTGAGAAGATTTTTGTCGAGTCCGCTACCGCTGACCCAAAACCCGGATTCTTCCGGAACACGAATGGAAAGATTCCCGGCGGTTCCGGGCATCCATCCGTTTTTGTGATAGACGGCTCCCAATTCCGAGAGCCGCTCCAATTGTTTTTTAACGGACATATCAGTCCAGAGTGTTCGTTTCTTCCACGTAGTTCGGAACCCAGCCGCTCATATCCTGAAAGTAACGAACCGCTTTGATTCTTTTTTTATCGTCGAGATAAAACCAGTGGTTCGTGTTTCTTGGAACGGAGATGAAGTCGTCCTTATAAACGTGAACGAGAAACTTCTCGCCCTTTAACGCGAAACCGAATACCCCCGATCCGTCCACGATGTATCGAACCTCTTCGTCCGTGTGATAATGAACTCGGTCGAATTTCGCGAGCATCTCGTTCAAACCGGAAACGTTCGGATGAAGCACGATCAAATCGCGGGATTGATAACCTTCTTTGGCCTTGAGAGTTTCAAAACGATCGTCCAGTTTTTTCAGAAGTTCTTCTTTTTCCGTATCGGCCAACACTTCCTTATCGGTAAGATTTGCCGCGTTAGCCGGAACCGCCCAATGATCGTAGTCGATTCCTCTCTCTTTGAGAAAGGATTTTACTTCGTTCTTTTCCTGAATCGGAGCTTGTCCGTTTTGTCTTACTATCGTTGCCATAGATACCTCCGCAGATTGTTATTTGTTGACCCTTTCTACGTAAGTGAGATCGCGCAGGTCTATCTTTATAACGTCGCCCTGCTTTACGAAAATCGGAACGTTGATTTCTCCGCCGGTTTCGACGGTGACTCTTTTTTGAGCCGTACCGGAAGTGTCCCCTTTGAGACCTTCTTCCGCATAGGTAACTTGCAAGATGGAGAAGTTCGGAGGAATGACTCCGATCGGTTTGCCTTCGTAGAACGTAACTTCCATCGCGGTTTCTTCCTTTAGGAACGGAAGAATATCTTCCACATATTCTTTAGACACCGGCATCTGTTCGAAGTCGTTGGAATCCATGAAGATGATGTCGTCGCCTTCCGTGTAGCAGATGGTCATGTTTCTTTTTTCCAACTCGACGCTTTCCAGTTTTTCCGCCGCCTTGAAGGTGCGTTCGATCGAGCTGTTTCTGGTGAGATTCTTGAGTTTGGTTCTGATAAACGCAGAACCCTTTCCCGGGTTTACGAATTCGGTTTTGACTACCGAATAAAGATCCCCTTCCACTTTGAGAACCATACCTTTTTTTACTTCTGTGATGCCAAGAGTCATGGAATTTCCTAAGAATAATTTACCTCCTTCTATTTCTTTTCAAACTGGCCCCCTGTCAAGAAAAAGAACCCACAACGCGACCCATAGGGAGCGTTGTGGCCAAAAGCCGCGGAGCGAAAAGCGATTGGCTCTTAGCGACGCTAAGAAACTCAAACTCATCAAGCGAAGCTAAGAAATAAGAACCGATTGGAAAACAATTAGAAACACACCAGAAATCACAAACCGACGCTAAGAAAACAAAGCGGAAAAATAAACCGGAAACCGCAACCCGAATCTAAGAAATGTCTCAAACCCAAATCCAACCCGGCCACTGGTTCGGCTGAGCTTTTAGAACGATCCGCAATCGATCGAACGGGGACCCATCCGGAAGCAAAATTTGAGTTTGGAAGCGTTCGACTGGATTGCTTCGAACGCGCCCGGACGGCCGTATCAATTTGTAATAATTCACGCGCGAATTGTAATAGACTTTTTGGATGCAAACGGCAAGCTCCCGGAGAATTCCATAGGAACGTAAAAGCAGACGTATGAAATTAAGATCCATAATTCTATCCGCGGTCATCCTTGCTGCGGCATTTACAGGAAATTGCAAACCGAAAGAAACAATCACCGTCACGGGTTCGGAAACGATGCACGTAATGTTGCAGATGATCGGATTGGAATATTCCCGCAAAAACTCCGGAGTCCAAGTCGTAGTTCACGGCGGAGGTTCGATCGAAGGAATCGAAAAGTTATTTCAAGGTAAAACGGATATCGCCGCGGCGAGCAGACCTCTGACCGAAACCGAACTGAAGGAATTCGATTCCAAAGGAAAGTTCGAATCCCTCGCGGTCGCCTACGACGGAATCGCAATCATCGTTCATCCATCCAATCCGGTTCGCAAGATCAGCCTGGAAAACGCTTCTAAAATATTCGCGGGAGAAATTACCGATTGGTCCAAGGTCGGTGGGAAACCGGGGAAGATCGACGTGGTAATTCGAAACGATAAATCGGGAACGGCCGCTTACTTTGAAACCCACGTCCTGAAACAAAAGGATTTGGGAATGAAGAACTTTGAAGCGAGAAAGAACGTCGGTTACGCAAAGACCGCCAAGGTGGTCGCGGACAACGACGCAATGGCCGCCGCAATCGACGGAAACCAAAACACGATCGGGTTTATGGGAATGGGAAGCGCCCTCTTCGAAAATAAGGGACGCGTTCGCGCGCTGGAATATTCCTTGAGTGGAAAGGAACCGTTCGTGGTTCCGAGCATCGAAAACGTATATAATCGAAAATACGAACTTTCCCGCGGATTGTATCTCTTTTATCTTTCCGATCACGGACAAAAGATCGACGACTTCATCACGTATGTTACGAGCGAAGACGGACAAAAGACGATCCTCAAAAGCGGGTATTTGAGAGGAACCCTTCCTACTGTGGAAGTGGAAGTCAAAAAATAGGATAAAAAACGAAAAAATCCCGGGATTTTTTTCGCAGAAAACGATTGATTTTCGGCATTCTCGGGATCTAATAAATCGATATGGGCCGTGCTATACTCGCAGTCGTCGCGTTACTGGTCGCAGGATGTTTTCTTGCGGATAGTTTTGCGGAAAGCCGATTGGAATCCTACAAACCGGTCGTTCGAGTCAAGGCCCAATCCAGAACCATTCAACAGGTTTCCAATCCCTTTACCAAAAATCTCTCTTCGGGAGACGACGATAAAGGGCTTGTCGATTTCTTAAGAATCGATTCTTTCTCCGGTAAATTCTTACCTACCCATTCCGTTCCAAAAATCGAAATCATATCCGGTAGAGGTTCTCTTTCCTTTCGTTACCTTTCTCTACCTCCTCCGACGGCTGTTTAAGGACACATTCAATTCTGTATCGAGGGAGTAAGTCTCCCCGTTCACGGATGGACGTTCTTTGGGCAAAAAGAATTTCATCCACGAATGTAAACAGAATCTCCACTTCGGATTCTTCTCATTCTTGTCCTGAATCTCCTAAAAAAGTGAGAATTTCCCAATCGGAGATGCAATAGAAAACGATTGCCGGAAGAGGTTTCGAAAGTCCTACTTCCGGTTTTTTTTAGAAAGAAGGGATTTCACTTCTTGGTTGACGCAAGGAGTTCTCATCGCAGGATTTCAGTAGAACCGTTTCTCGGGGTCAAACCTCTGTCTAATTCTTCATTCACAAATCTTTTATCTCCTTCCTTCGGCTCGGAAACAACTTCTCCTCAATGGCTGCATTGGAAGTGGCAGATTCAAAATCGCATCAAAACACAAAGCGAGTTGTCCGAACATCTCGAGTTGACGCAGACGGAAAAACTTTCCTTCGACGCTTGTTCCGAGTTCTTCGAATTTTCGGTTACTCCGTATTACTTACGTCTCGCGGATCCAAAAGATCCGAATTGTCCGATCCGTTTGCAGATCGTTCCGCACAAGGAAGAATTAATCCGAAACGGTTTTGAAAGACAGGACCCTCTCGCCGAAGAATCGCACATGCCCGTCAAAGGCGTTACGCACCGTTATCCCGATCGCGCTCTTTGGTACTTATCGCACGTATGCGCCGTGTATTGCAGATTCTGCACGCGCAAACGAAAGGTCAGTAAATCCTTTCACACTCCGGGCAAAGAAGAATGGGATCAGGCTCTTGCTTACTTTCGATCGCACCCGGAAATCAAGGAAGTGATTTTATCGGGAGGAGATCCTCTCAATCTTTCGGACGATAAATTGGATTATCTCTTGGGAGAATTAAAATCCATTTCGCATATCAATCAGGTACGGATTCATTCCCGATATCCTGTGACGCTTCCGATGCGCATCGACGCTTCGTTATGCGCTGTGTTGAAAAAGCACTTTCCGATTTATCTCGTAACGCATTTCAATCATCCGAAAGAAATCACGCCTTTGGTAAAGGAAAGAATCGCGCTTCTGATCCAGGAAGGAAACGTGATGGTCTTGAACCAAGGAGTTCTGCTCAAAGGGATCAACGATTCCGCCGAAACTCTGAAGGACTTGTTCTACGGATTGACCGCGATCGGGATCAAACCCTACTACCTCCATCAGTGCGACGAGGTTTGGGGAAGCGGCGGATTCCGGGTCGAGATCTCCAAGGGCGTCGAAATCATGAAGCAGATTCGGGGAAGAATTTCGGGGCTTTCCGTTCCTCTCTACGTGGTCGACTTGACCGGAGGCGGGGGCAAGGTTCCTCTTCCGACCGATTATCTCGCGGAAAAGACGGATCATTCGTACGTATTCCGGAACTATCAGGACGAACTCTATGAAATCAGTTATTAAGCGAAGTGCGTTTTTCACGGGAGAATCCCTCCGCCAAGCCGTTTCGGAAACCTGGATCGGCCTGTTTCTCGCGATCTTGTTCGTGATCTTCTTTGCGGTTACGTTGCAATGCAAAACTCAGGAAAGCAAGGGAACGGCTTCCTCGGCGGAAACTCCCCGTTACCTCCGGCTCAATTACGACGTGGTTTATGATACTTCCGAAGGGATCACCCTTTACGAATCGGGCAGGTTGTTTGCGAGAGGACTTTTTTACGACTTTTCGATCCATTCGTCGGCGCACAAATTCGATCGAATTCGCGCTTCCTCCTATACCGAAGACAATCAGATCGATTTCAAACATATCCTGACCGCCGACGAACTCGGTTCGCTTAAGAATAAGCAATATCAATATTTTTCCATGCCCAACGACTCAAGGGCCAGCGTTTTAACCGGAATTCATAACGGGAAATATTATATCCGCTGGGAATGGCAGAAAGAATCCTTCATTTTCGTCTTTGAAACTCTTTCCAAAAACGATTCGGGAGAATCCCCGGCCGCCCTTGGAAAAGAATTTCATGAAAATATCCGCAAAGGTCTCAGAATTTTTTAGTCTTCTTGACCGATTCGGTACAGGTCCGTATCCTATCCTTTGCAAGGATCTGGTATGTGGTTGAAGCTGGGAGATTCTGAAATCATCAACCTGGATTATATATCCACGATCAAAAAGAGCCCCTCTTCCAACGCCATCGAGATTATCTACAACGATCTCAACCATATCAAATCCTTACCGTTTCGAAATCCGGAAGAAAGAGACCGGGCATACGACGCGATTCTAGAGAATTTATCACGAATGAAATTATTTTTTGAATAGAGAGGGAAGATGGAGTCGATCAAACAAAATCTGCAAACCGTATTTTCCCTAAAACCGTTTGAGGTCCTTTTTTACGGATCCAGACAAAGGGGAGATTTCAGAGATTCGTCCGACTATAATTTTTTTCTTTTGGCCGATCCGAGCGATCAACTCAAAAGCACGTTTTTGAGAGAGATCAACGCGATTCTAAGTCCATTGGAAGAGATCGCACCGGTGCATCTCGTCACGGCGGACACGGATTCATTTCTTGCAAGACTCAGAGTATTCGAACCTTCGGCGGTCCACATCTGTGAACTTGGCGAACCTTTCTACGGCAAAGAATCCTTCCCTTCCTTAATGGGAGAATGGACGAAACTCAAGAACCAGCCCATCGATTCGGTGGCCGCCGGTAAACATCTCAGAAAACGATATCGTTTTTATAAAAGTATTTCTCCCCGCAGCACGAAAGAAGAGATCATGAGAATGGAAAGACTCGTGGCTCTGTATCTTCAGAATTGGATGTTCCGCGAGATCGAAGATTTGAGTTGGATCGAAGTGGTTCACGCCGATATCCCGACGCGATTGATTTCGATGGTGCGCGAACTCTATCGCAAGGAAGCGAACGAAAACACTTTGGAAATCCTCGGACTCTATGAGGAAATTCTAAAGTTGAAGACGGAGATTCGAAATCATCAAAATCCTTTTTCCGCCGAAAAGTTCCAGACCCTCAAGGATACGATTCGTTTCGAAGAAAAGGAAATCAAGATTCTCAAACTGAATTACTAAAATCCGCGGAATCCGATGGGTTTTCTGAAAGCCCATTGCTTTCAAAAACATCCTTCATTGTTCGAGAGGATTTGTCGGAACGATTAAAAATCGTGCGTATAATCGCTTTTGACTTCCTGAAATTCAAGCGATCGTACGACTCGGAGTCAAACTCTTCTTATTTCGTCTAACGTTTCGAGAACAGATAATGGGAGACGATCCATTCTTCTCCATTCTTGTATTTCCAGAGTTCGGCACAGGCAAGAAAGAACACCTTCCAATAAACGAACCACTTTAAGGCCTGATTCTTCCCGTACGTTTTGGAAAAGATTTCCAAGATTTCATCGCGGTTCCGAACCATTCCCTTCAGCCACGCTTCGGAAGTGAGCGCGTAGTGTTTCCCGTTGACGACCCACTGATCCCGAATTTGAAAATCTTTTTGAAAGTATAAAAACAGATCGTGAGAAGGCATTTGACCGCCGGTAAAGAAATATTTGGACATCCAGTCCGTATCGTCCACGACTTCGAACGCATACGCATATTTGTGATGCGTAAAAATATGAACGAAGAAGTAACCCTTCGGCTTGAGAAAGGAAGCGAACTTCTCGAAGAGCTTTTCGTAGTTCTTCATGTGTTCCAGCATTTCCACCGAAACGAGACGATCGAACTTTTTCGAAATCCGAAACTCGTTCATATCGGCGGTAAGAATCGTTAGGTTTTTCAGACCGCGTTTCTTTGCCTGTTCGTCTATATATTTCTTCTGGCTTTTGGAATTGGAAACGCCGGTAATCGATGATTTCGGAAAGTTTTCCGCGAGATACAACGATAGAGAACCCCAACCGCAGCCGAGATCCAATACACTCATACCGTTTTCGATCTTGGCCCGTTGACAAGTGATCTCGAGCATTCTTCGCTCGGATTCATCAAAAGAAACGTTCGGATTTTCCCAATAACCCGAACTGTATTTCATGTGTTTTCCCATTACGAGCTTAAAAAAATCGGCCGGAACCTCGTAGTGTTGTTCGTTTGCCGCGGAAGTATGAACGGCGATCGGGGATTTTTTAAGCGTTTCCACGTAGGAAATCAATCGTTTCTGATCGGCTTCCAGAGAACCCTGATCTTCCTGCTCGAGTCTTTGTTTCAGAAGTCGGCGAATTTGAAAACGGATCAGCCAATCGGGAAAAACATCCTTTTCCATCAGATCATACATCCACTTCATTGCGAGGCTCCATTCCTATTTAAAAGATTCAATTTTTCTAATTCTACTTTACTCATCCGTCCGTTCCAATCCGATCCATCGAAATACGAATCGGACTAAAAAAGACCGAACGCGAGACGATCATTTCGACTCGATCAAGCCTTCGGGAACCAGGGGAAGAATGCGTTCGTCTTCCGCATGTATTCCCGATAAAGATCGCCTTTGGATTTCAACTGACCGACCTCGTTCAACGGAACGCCCGTGACTTTGGTCAAAAGAATCAACATAACGATCGGAGAAATCAAACCGATCCACCCGAACGGAGAACCGAGCGCAAACAAACCGAAAGCGACCCAGATCAACCACTCAAAGAAATAATTCGGATGACGGGAATACTTCCAGAGTCCGACGTCGCAGACTTTTCCTTGGTTGCTCGGATTCTTTTTAAATTCGTTCAACTGAAAATCCGCCCACGATTCTCCGATCACCGCCAAAACGAAAAGCGCAAGCCCCGCGAGTTCAAAATCGCTTGGATTCGGATTATCGTTTAAGTTCGGGAACACGAACGGAATACTCAACAACACCGCGAGAATTCCCTGAAACTGAAAGATATTGGTAAAGAACTTGCGATCGACTTGGTCGCCGTAATCCGCGCGAAAGGCGGTGTAACGAGCGTCTTCGTGACCTTTGAAAACGCGCGTGACCAGGATAAAAAGAGAAAGTCTCCAACCCCAAAACGCGACGATCGAAGTGATCTGCGCGGTGCGGAGCGGAAATCCGTCGCCTAACCAATAATAAACGATCGCGGCGGTCGAAATACAAAGTCCCCAGCCCACGTCGACGATCGCATAATTCTTCGCCTTTTTACCGATCCACCAAAGAAGCGACATCAAAACGGCGACCACGCCCCATGCGCTTAACATCAAAGTAAGAATTTGTAATATCATTTTAATGCAGCATCCTTTCGAAAACGTTATCGATCTTTTTTGGATTGAAACAATTTGCTCGCCTTCTTCATAAAAGGCAGAAGCAGAAAATATAGAACCAGCGAAATTCCCGGCACCCAGATCAACCAACCCAATACGGCAAAACCCGCGACGTCGAAGATTCCTTTTGCGATTGCGGAAACGTTATCCACGGAAATAGTTTCCGCCCAATCCAAATTGAGAGAGGTTCCCGTAGCGGCCGATCCCGTTTTTAAAAACGGAAAGATCAAAAGAATCTGCAGAGGATACACGAGATAATTGGCGAGCTGAATCGAAACAGGATTCAAACGAAGCAGAACGCCCGCAATCCCGCACAAAGTCATCGTCGTTCCGATCAGAGGAAAGACGCCGATTCCCGCACCTACGACGATACTCAAAGAAATCTTTTCGGGTGTGATTCCCGATTTCAGTTCCCTCTTGATGATGTCCATCACGTTCTTCGGGGAAAAGTGTTTGAGAAAATGGAAAATCGGTTTCCGTTTCGTTCCAGTATGATCCGCATTCATCGAGGTTGTTTCTTTTTCCACCGAGTTCCTCTGATCCGATCGATTAAGAGCGCAGACTCAAGTTGTTCGGTCTTGTATAAACGACTTGAACGACGCTGATATTTCTCATCGAAAAGGCGGCCGCGCAATAAGAAAAGTAATATCTCCATTTACGGATAAAGGATTCGTCAAAACCCATGTCGCGGATCAGAGCGATATTGGAATCGAACCCTTTCAACCAAGTCATCAGAGTATGATCGTATTTGATTCCGATATCCTCCAAAGAATGCAGATGAAAGTCGCTCGTTCGATTGATCGCTTGGTTGATTCTCGCGATCGAGGGCAAAAGAGAACCCGGAAAGATATGTTTCTGAATGAAATCCACTCCTTTGCGGAAGGATTCATAGCGCGAATCGGGAGACGTGATGATCTGATGCGCCATGATTCCGTCCTTCTTCAAAACGCGATTGCACATCGCGAAGAAGTCCTCGAAATATTCATGCCCCACTGCCTCCAACATCTCGACCGTTACAAGTTTATCGTACTGCCCTTCCACTTTGCGGTAATCCGCAAGACGAACCTCGATACGATCTGATAGATGTTCTTTGCGGATTTTTTCGTTCGCATAACGATATTGTTCTTCCGAAATCGTATAGGTCGTCACCTTGCAGCCGTACTGTTTCGCGGCATAGGTCGACAACCCGGCCCATCCCGTTCCGATTTCCAAAAGATGATCGGATTCTTGCAATCGAAGTTTCTTACAAAGGATTTCAAGCTTTGCAAGTTGCGCCTTTTCCAAAGATTCTTCCATCGTTTTAAAATAAGCGCAGGAATACGTCATCGTAGGATCGAGAAACTTATTATAAAAATCGTTTCCAAGATCGTAATGTTCCACGATATTCTTTTTACTTCCCGCGATCGAGTTTCTTCGAAAGAGATGCAGAAGTCTGCTTCCGAGATTGGTCCAACTCAAATGTGCGAAGCGATTCCTGCTTCCGCTCACGGAAGGAGAATCCTCCAAATTGTACAGAAACCAGGAAATGATCCCCCGTATATCGTCCGTGTCCCAATCCCCGTCCATATACGATTCGGAAAAACCGAGGTCCCCGTTTAACACGGTCTTTTTAAAAAAAACCGGATTGTGAATGTGAATGATCCCTTTGTGAAACTCGGTCGGATCGTCGCTTTCGGGATTGCCTAGATACGCTTTTTCCCCGTTCGGAAGGACCAATCGGATCGAACCCTTTCGCATTTTGGAAAGCGCTTTGAAAAACACGCCCCTATAAAATTTAAAAGAATTCGATTCGGAGGAAGGGATTTCGATTCCCGAATCTGGAAACTTGATTTCGGATTCAGTGGTTCTTTCCAATGTGAACTCCTTTTTGCAAATTTATATTTTCATCTTTTCGAATATAAGGAAGACCTTTCAGATATAACTTGAAGGCCTGCCAATGAATCAAAGCGATCACTTGAACCGTAACCAGCGGATAACGGAAGAATAGAAAGATCAGATTCCAATCGTTAAACTCCAGCTTTTTTCCGACGTATGTGGTCACCATCACGGTCTGTCCTTCTTCCAAGGCGTCGATTCGAATGTTCAACCCGTCGTTCGTCGGTTTCAGAACGAATTCGAATTCGGACTTTAATCCGACAAAGGGAGAAACATAAAAGAACTTTCCGGTTTTCATCCGAAAAGCGCCGTCCTTCCAAGTTTCCTTTCCGAGCAGGAACGGTTTTTGTTCTCCGAACGTATTTCCCACTTCCGCCACCGCACAAACGGGAGAATCCTCCGGTCCGTAAAAAAAATAAAACGACACCGGATTGAAGACGTATCCCGTTACTCTTAGATTCGTAACCAAAATCACTTTAGCAATCGGGTCCGTGATTCCATTCGATTGCAAATATTCTAATATATTTTCTTTGACGTTCCTCTTTCCGAAATCGAGATGATCCGCCTTTGAAAAACGGAATAAGGCCCGTTTTTCAAAACCGAAACAACGAAACTTCGAATTCAATTCCTCGAGTTCGTCCAGATCGAGTGCAAACGTAAAAATACCGTATTGGAAACGATTTCGCTTCGGGAAGCGTCGATCGTGCATCACCTTTGCCTGAAAGATGCAGGAATTCAATCCCAAACGCTCCGGTTCAAAAGGGTTTCGCTCAACATTCTCGCCGACCAAAGTCCGTCTTCGTGGAATCCGTTCCGAAAATAACTCCCGCAAAAGAAAACATTTCCTTCTCTGTTGAGTTCGGGAAGACGCGCCTGTGCCCGAAAAGAACCGACAGTGAAGAGAGGATGATGATATTCAATTTCTTGAATGACCTTTTTAGGATCGACGGTCCCCGGATCGTTGATGGATACGAAATAATCCTTTTTGTCGCTCACACCCTGCAGACAATTCATCCAATAAACGGTGAACGCTTTCATCCTTCCTTCCACGTTCTGCATCCGGTAATTCCAGGAAGACCAGGCGAGTTTCTTTTTCGGCATAAAACTTCGGTCCGTGTGCAGGGTCGCGATATTCTTCTGGTATTCAAATTCTTTGAGAAGTTCTTTTTGCAAAGAAGAAGGTTTTTTCAAAAGCTTTAACGAAGTGTCGGCATGCGTCGCGAGAATCGCCTTATCAAAAAGATTCGATTGCCCGTTATTCAGTGTTATGCGAACCTTCTTACCCTCGGGTTCAACCGAGCGAACCGCCGTTTTCGTATAAATCCGATCTAGAAACGGCGCGGTCAGACGTTTTACGTATTCCTTCGATCCGCCGTGAACCGTATACCATTGATGCTGCGTATTTAAACCCATAAACCCGTGATTCAGAAAAAAACGAACCAGCGCGTATGCGGGAAAGATTTCCATTCGATCGTCGGGCGTGGACCAGACCGCGGAACTCATCGGAACGAGATAATATTCCAGAAGATCCCGATGATACCCTTCCGCTTCAATGTATTCGTCCAAAGCGTAATGTAGATATTTTGAATCTTCTAAAATTCGAGGCGCTTCGTTGTTAAATCGGTTTATATTGTACAAAAGTCGCAAGAATCGCGGGTTCAAAAAGTTTCTTTTCTGCGCAAAAAGTCCGCCGATTCCTGAACCGCAAAACTCAAGTCCTTTTGCGACGTGTTGCACACTGAAAGACATCGAAGTCTTTTTCGTGGGAACCTGCAGCTCCTCGAAAAGACGTTTTAAATTCGGATAGGTCACGTGATTGAACACGATAAATCCGGTGTCGATCGGAATCGTTTTACCGTCCTCGTCGACGTCTACGGTATTAGTATGACCTCCGATATACGAATCCTTTTCATAGATTGTAAGCTCGAAATC
Source organism: Leptospira yasudae (assembly GCF_003545925.1). Classification (NCBI taxonomy): domain Bacteria; kingdom Pseudomonadati; phylum Spirochaetota; class Leptospiria; order Leptospirales; family Leptospiraceae; genus Leptospira; species Leptospira yasudae. Next base: position 218,025 of record NZ_QHCU01000006.1, read on the forward strand.
CTTTTGTAAAAAATAAGCGCAGCCCATTCCCGATATTCCCGTTCCGACTATCGCAAGAGATTCTTTTTTCATTTTGGTATTATAGACAGCGCGGACCCGTTCGGATGTGAAAAAAAGTTTTTGACAGATGACAATTTGTTCGCTTGTAAGTCCGTAACAAACAAGTGTATGGGATTACAAAAATATGATTACACTTTTAAGAAGAAGTACGCGAGAAGAATGTAACGAACGATCCGTAGAGTGAACACTACACTCACGAACAAAAGCAATCTTTGTTTAAAAAAGCCGGAAAGGATCGTGATTGGATCGCCGATCACCGGTAAGAACGATAGGAATAGAATCGGCCATCCCATGCTTTGCATTCTTTCGAAAAGCGTATGAAATAGAGGAGAAGAATCGAGCCTTTTGTGAACAAACGTTTCCGATCCGTAACCGAGTCCGTAATTGAAAAGGCAGGCCCCACAATTTCCGAACGAAGCCCAAATCACCGCTTCGAGCGGGGGAAGTCCGGATACAATCGCGAGTGCGAGCGCCGCTTCGGAGCTGAACGGGAAGATAGTCGCGGCGGCGAAGGAAACAACTGCGAGACCCGGACCGCCATAGAGCGGAATGAGCTTAGAAAGACTTTCCCAAAGAGCAAGTTCCAATTCGATCCCCGACCTTCAATATTTGAAATCGGTTTCCAGAGTTTTCGAAATCGAAATTTCCGTCGTTGATTTTTTAACGATTTCCATCGAGGAGAAATCACAAGCCAGGCGCTTCTTCTGTTTGCCTGGAAACTTACTCTTTCCTCGCGGGTCTTACCCGTATTCAAGAGAACGTTGATAAAAATTGATTCTATCCGATTCCGCTTCGGAGGAAGACATTTTTTCGGAAGCAAGTTAAAAGGGATCGGATGGTTTCGAATCAATTCTTATTCAATGCCGCATAAAGTATCAAGTTCACTGCGATCAAGCGGATTTCAAGCCGGATATTTCAGAATTTTATCCTCTGATAGAATCCGTTTTTTGGGAATGGGAAAGGTTCGGAACTTCTTACAGCCCCAGCGGCACCGTTAAAGGAGAAACCGATCAATGAAAAAGGAATATTCCATTTTACTAATTTAACTTGCTTGTACAATGTTTACCGGCCCTTCCCTTTTCGCACAATGGAATTCTAAGCCCGACGCTCAATTTGCGCCTTGGTCACTGAAGGCCGGAGGATAGGAGAAACCGAATACAGGGAAAACAAAGGCGAAACGAACAACTACCAACTTATATCGTTCCTAAATTATCATCTGCAACGGATTCATCTCGAAAAACAAGCTTTTGATTGAAACTTTTTTTGAAACCCTTTCGGTCCTAGCGGCATCAATCAACAAAGTGAGTTCTGTATGAAAGAAAAATATTCAATTTTACTAATGTTTCTGGCTTGCGCCTTATACCCCGGCGCGACCGTTTTTGCCGAAGGGGAAACGGAATCGAATTCGCAGTATGCCCCTTGGAGTTTAAAAGCGGGCGGAGGCTTAGGCGAGGCAAACGAAGCGCGATACAATGAAAATAGAGGTCAAACGAACAACTATCGAGTTTCGGCGGAATACAATCCGCGATATTTCGGATTCGAATTCGGACTCACTCGTAAAATCTTTTCCCTAAACATTCCGGATCGTTGGGAGGATTCCTTTCCTATTCTGCTTCTTCAGGCGGGTTATAACATCAACAGCAATATGCGGGACATCTCCAATCAGATTTTTTTCAACGGCGCGCTCGAGGATAATCGGTTTCAGGAAAGAAATAATTTTTCCATGACCTTTTTGGACATCGGGCCGACGTTTCACATGAGACCGGGCAAGACGTTCGACCCGTATATCTCGATCGGAGCCGGAACCACCGGGTTCGACAGATTCGCTTCGTATCGGGGATTTGCCCGTTTGGGTTTTAAACTCAACTTCGACCGGTTTTTCGTTTTTACGGAAGCCGAGGGTTCCGCAATCAATCGTTATTACAGTCGCGAAATGAAAATCAATTACAACGATTATTCCGGTATGATTGGACTCGGCTTCCATTTCGGCGGCGGAGATGAAACAACCGAACCTCCCAAAAAAGAGGAATCGACCGCGGGTTCGACTTCGTTTTAAAAAGACCCTTCGGTTCAATCAAAAGAGATCGCGATCGCAAACGATCTCTTCTCACGGTCTTTTGAGATCGTTGCATCGGAAAAACACGATCTGCTTATTCCAATTGAGGGTCTGGGATCTCGATCGTACGAACGCAGCGCTGATACCGTTTCGGAATTCGATACGTTTTTACATACGGCTGGCAATACAGCCCCGGACCGGAAGAACGCTCCACGAGTCGGTATTCCATAGAACCGGAAAAGATTCTTCCGAATTCTTTTTCGGAGATTTCGATCTTAACGGTCGTGGAACGTTTGGATTCTTTTTCGATTCCTAAAATTCGAATCTTGTCCTTGTTCAAATTTACGGTAAGAATTTCGATCTTCTTCTCTTTGCAAAACAGATGCAGGTTCAAAACAAGATCCCCTCGATCCGCCGGAGGACAACTTGGATTCTCCCTTACATCTTCCGCAACGAGAGATCCATTCGGATAAAAAATGACAAAACAAAAAACGAACGATATAAGAAGGATCGATCGTCCTCGAAAAGAAAAAGATTTCATCACGCCGACCTCGCCGCAGGATTCAACGTATCCTATCATCAATCGAATGAAATCCAACTCTTTGCGGGTGGAATTTTAAAATTTTTGAATGCGATGGGAAGAGAGATCTTGAAGAAACGGTTCGAGGTTAGGAAAGATGAGCGAGTTGAGACTGCATCATCTTGTGAATCTTCTCCGCTTCTTGACCCGCGCGCGTCGCGAAGTCGAGTCCGTTCGACGCGAAGTGAATCCCTCTGGACGAATTGATCAAGGAAGAACGGCCGCAAACGGGCAATAAGTCTTCGAGTTTGGCTCCTTGCGCCCCGAAACCCGGAATCAAAAAAACTCGATCCGGGTTTTGTCTGCGAAGATTTCCGAGTTCGGTCGGATTGGTCGCGCCTACGACAAAGCCCAAGTTCAAAGGAGAAATCGAACTCGCTACATACGCGACTTCTTCATACAAAGTGCGTCCGGTTTCGGAGAATCGTTTTTTCTGAAACTGATTGGCGTCGGGATTGGAAGTCAAACACAACCAGAATACGAGATGATCTTGATATTCTAAAAAAGGACGAAGAGAATCAAGGCCCATATAAGGAGACAACGTTAGGCTGTCCACCTGCAGATCTCCGAAGTAATAACGCGCGTATTGTCTCGCGGTATTATCCAGATCTCCTCGTTTGATGTCGGCTACGATCGGGATATGCGGATAATTGCTTTTGAGATGTCCGATCACTTTCTCGAACTGACGGATGCCCGAAGAACCGAAGACTTCAAAGAACGCGATGTTCGGTTTATATGCGACCGCATACGGAGCCGTCGCGTCGATGATCTCCCTGCAAAAATGCACGAGAGGTTCGGGACTTCGTTTGATCGTTTCGGGAAGTTTACAGTAGTCGGGATCAAGTCCGACACAAAGAAGCGATCGGAGAGATTGGCTCCGGGTCAGGAATTTACTTTGGAAATTCATATTCCCTCCCCGGTAAGACGTTTATTTGCGAACGATATGTTTCTGCGCGAACTGAGGAAGCACGAATGCAGCCTTGTGCATTTCTGCAGAATAATACTTCAATCCTTGCGGAACTCTCTTAGGATCGGGAACCACCGTGTAAGGGTCCGGACCTTTGGAGCAATAGGTAAATCCGATGATCCCGGAAGGATATGTCGGAACCACCGTGTAATAGTAACCGCAGTGTTTGAAAATTTCAGGAATGAAGTTGAACAACTCGCGGATGATCGGTCCGTGATAGTAAAAACTTTCCCCTTGCGTCGTACAAATCCCGCCTTCTTTCAAACAGTTGGCCATCGTTTCGTAGAAAGGTCTTTTAAAAAGAACTTCCGCCGGGCCTACGGGATCCGATGAATCGACCATAATGCAATCGAAGTAATTCTGATAGTCCTTCACGTATTTCGCGCCGTCTTCGTAAGCGTGTTTTACGCGAGGATCCTTCATCGCGTTCGCGATTTCGGGAAAATACTCGTAACATACGTCGATGACGCCTTTGTCGATCTCGCAAAGGTGAACTTCCTTTACGGAAGGATGTTTGAGGACTTCACGAACCGTTCCCCCGTCTCCTCCTCCGATCACCAGAACCTTTTCCGGGTTCGGGTGGCTCATCATAGGAACGTGAACGATCATCTCGTGATAAGCGAACTCGTCGGCTTCGGTCATCATGACCACTCCGTCGAGAGTGAACATTCTTCCGAAACCTACCGATTCAAATACGTCGATCTTTTGGAAAGGAGTGGTTCTGGAATGCAGAAACTCCTTTACCTTAATCTTTAATGCGCGTCCGTTTTTAAGCTCTAATGCTTCGTCTAACCAAAGTTCCATCAATTTTCC